>NZ_JBEYEW010000020.1:0-136715 GCF_040634095.1 Streptomyces sp. NPDC007205 | reverse complement strand
TCCTGCACACCTACAACCACCACCGCTGCCACACCGCACTCGGCGGCCACCCACCGATCAGCCGTGTGAACAACGCTTCAGGTCAATACACCTAGATCCCCGGCCGGAACCGCAGCGGATGGTCCGCGGGGATCTCCACCAGGGCGATGCGGGTGCCGTCCGGGTCGGTGATCCACATCTCGACCAGGCCCCACGGTTCCCGGACCGGCGGCCGGACGATGCCGACGCCCTTCGCGCGCAGCTCCTCGTGCGCGGCCGTCACGTCGTCCACCTGCAACCACAGCCGTACCGCGGGTGACGGCGGTGTCTCGGACCTCCCCGAGACCTCAAGGAAGCCGCCGCCGAGGAAGTAGACCGTCCCGCGCTCGGGGCCCGTACCGAACTCGCGGTAGACGGCGAGCCCCAGCTGCTCTCCGTAGAAGGCCCGGGAGCGCTCGGGGTCGGTGGGGGTGAGCAGGGTCCGGCTGCTGAGAACGTGCACCATGCAGGCGGAGCCTAGAGCAGGGTTACGCTCGACCCTGGCTCAGCCACGCCCGAGACCGAAAGGCCGCCTCATGGAAACCGCCCCCACCGGACCCACCTTCCGCGACGCCACCGACGCCGACGTCGAGGCGCTGGTCGCGCTGATCGAGTCGGCCTACCGCGGGGACGCCAGCCGGGCCGGGTGGACCACCGAGGCGGACATCCTTCAGGGGCAGCGCACGGACCAGGAGGGCGTGCTGAAGGTGATCAAGTCGCCCGACAGCCGGCTGCTGACGGTGGAGCAGGACGGCCGGATCGTCGCCTGCTGCCAGCTCGAACACCGTGGCGACCACGTCTACTTCGGGATGTTCGCGGTCAGTCCCGCCCTGCAGGGCGCGGGTCTCGGCAGGACGGTCATGGCGGAGGCCGAGCGCCGGGCCCGCGAGATCTGGGGGGTCACCGAGATGCACATGACGGTGATCTCGGTGCGGGACGATCTGATCGCCTGGTACGAGCGCCGCGGCTACCGCCGTACGGGAAGGATGACCCCCTTCCCGTACGGCGACGAGCGCTTCGGCATCCCGCAGCGCGCGGACCTGCAGTTCGAGCTGCTGGTCAAGAGGCTCGTGTGACCGTCAGGCCGTGAAGCGCCCCGTGCGCTTGATCTCCGGGAAGTCCGTCGTCGCGCCGTCCAGCTCCAGGGCGCGTACCAGCCGCAGATGATCCTGGGTGTTGACGACCCAGCCGATGATCCGCAGTCCGGACGCGCGGGCGTGCTCGACGACCTCCAGGGTGAGCCGGCGGATGTCCAGGCAGACGGTCGCCGCGCCGACGGCGACCGCGCGCTCCACCACGTCCGTGCCGTAGCGGCTGGCGACCAGCGCCGTGCGCACGCCCGGCACCAGCCGCGTGATCTCGGCGATCGCGTCGTCGTGGAAGGACGCCACCTCCACGCGCCCGACCAGATCGCGCTGGTGCATCACCGTGGCCAGGGCCCGGGCCGCCGCCACGTCCTTGATCTCGGCCTGCAGTGGCGTGTGCACCGCGTCCAGCACCTCCTCGAACACCGGCACCCGCTCGCCGCGGCCCGCGTCCAGGGCACGCAGCTCGGCCAGGGTCTTGTCGGCGATCGGTCCGGTGCCGTCGGTCGTACGGTCCACCTCCGCGTCGTGCATGACGACCAGGGCGCCGTCCTTGCTCAGATGCAGATCGAGTTCGATCAGGTCGAGGCCGGCGTCCTGCGCGGCGACGAAGGAACGAAGGGTGTTCTCGGGCTCGACACCCATGACCCCGCGGTGACCGATGGTAAGGAAGTTCAAGGTTCAACTCGCTTCCGTCGACGGCGGCTCGGTGCGCGCGGGACGGGCGGACGCCGTCGTCCGCGCGGGCAGAGTCGCAGCCTAATGGCCGGGCCCCGCGATGAACCCGCATGTGCACGAGGCATCCGGGTGCGCGGCGGTCGTCAGCTGGCCGGTATCCGCCCCGCCGTCACCCTCTCGTGGGCGAGTCCCCGCGCCCTTGACCACCCTGCGCCGCTGTGCGCGAGAGATGTGCGCCGTCGACGAAAGTGAGCGCCGTCACGGTTTGTGGCAGGAAAAATATCCGTGACTAAGGTCGCAGACAGAATAATTTCCTGAGCTTGCCTCTTGCTGGCTGAAAGGGGGTATGCATACGGTGTGCCTACGCGAGCTTCTCCCGTGGAGGATGGGACATGACGGAAATTCTTGTGCAGGCGGGTGCGGAGGGACAGGTTTCTTCGCTGACCAGGGTGGTGGAGCATCCGGCCTGGCCCGTGCTCAAGGATGCCGTGGAGCAGATCCGGCCATGGCAGTCCAAGGACGGATCGATCGACTTCGAGGCCGAGGGCGCCCCGGCCCCGGCGGACGCCAAGGCCGCCGTACGGCGTGTCGTCGACGCGGTCGAAGAGCTGTCCCCGCTGCTCCCGCACGACGAGGACTACCACCAGGCCCTCGTGAAGGACCTGCACCGCTGGGTCGAGGGCGGCTTCCAGGTGCCGGACTTCCTGGACTCCCTGCTGGCCTTCCAGCCCGCCGCGCACCGCGCGGACGGCCTGCAGCACCTGGTCGTCTTCCCGATGTACACGCAGAACGGCAACCTGGACCGCAACCTGGAGGCGGTCGTACTGCGCATGGTCTGGCCCGACTGGCTGGCCGAGCTGGAGCGCACCCGCTACGACAACCCGCTGTTCTGCGGCATCACCTTCGAGGACTTCACCTCCGGCTACGACACCAACTCCGCGGTCCTCTTCCCGGAGACCATCGCCGTACGCGAGGCGCCGGAACGATTCTCCTGGGGCGGCATCTTCTGCGACCGCGAGGCCGCCCGCTTCCGCCGGGTCACCGACGCGGCCGTCGACATCCTGGGCCTTCAGCTGCCCGAGGACATCGCCGCCATGGTCCACGACCAGAAGCGCTGCGAGGAGGCCTTCGTGCTGTGGGACATGGTCCACGACCGCACCCACAGCCACGGCGACCTGCCGTTCGACCCGTTCATGATCAAGCAGCGCCAGCCGTTCTGGATGTACGGCCTGGAGGAGCTGCGCTGCGACCTCACCGCCTTCAAGGAGGCCGTGAAGCTGGAGGCCGACGGCGTCCCGCAGGCCCGTGACGTGCAGTACGCGGTGCTCTTCGACCGCATGTTCCGCTTCCCGGTCACCGGCGACCGCAACCGCAACTACGACGGCCTCGGCGGCCAGCTGCTCTTCGCCTACCTGCACAAGCACGACGTCGTCCGCTGGACGGACAACAAGCTCTCCATCGACTGGGAACGCGCCCCGCAGGTCACCAACCAGCTGTGCGCCGAGATCGAGAAGCTCTACAAGGACGGCATCGACCGCCCCAAGCTGGTGCACTGGTTCGCCGGCTACGAGCTGGTCCGCACCTACCTCGCCCCGCACCCCGGCTCCAAGTGGGCCAGGGGCCCGGAGGCCCTGGACCTGACCCAGCCGCCGCGCAAGCTGGTGGACGACGTGCTTCCGGACGAGTTTCCGCTGAGCATGTTCTACGAGGCCCTGTCCAAGAAGCTGAAGAATGTGATCGCCTCCACCAAGGGCATCACGGCGGACAGCGCCGAGCCGGTCGCCGCGTGAGCGACCGCGTGCGGAACACTGCTTCACGCGTCCAGAACACTGCTGCAGAGGGGAAGAACATGGGGAACGGGGCGAACGGGCCGCTCAGCGGTGCCGTGATCGCGGTGGCCGGCGCCGGCGGACCCGCCGGGCGCGCGACCCTGCTGCGTCTGGCCGAGGCCGGGGCGACCGTCGTCGGCGCGGACAACGACCCGCAGCGGCTGTCGGAGGCCGTGGACGCGGCCCGGTACGCCTCCGGTGGCGCCACCGTCACCGGTGACACGGTGGACCTGCTCAACCTGCAGTCCACCCGTGACTGGGCCGCCCACGTCGAGAAGGACTTCGGCCGCGTCGACGGCCTGGTGCACCTGGTCGGCGGCTGGCGCGGCAGCGAGACCTTCACCAAGACCAGCCTCGACGACTGGGACTTCCTGGAGCTGCTGCTCGTCAAGACCGTGCAGCACACCTCCCTCGCCTTCCACGAGGCGCTGCAGCGCAGCGAGCGCGGCCGGTACGTCCTGATCAGCGCCGCCGGCGCGAGCAAGCCGACCGCGGGCAACGCCGCGTACTCCGCCGCCAAAGCGGCGGCCGAGGCGTGGACGCTGGCCATGGCCGACTACTTCCGCAAAGCCGGGGGTGAGGAGGGTCTCACGTCCGCGGCTACGATCCTGGTGGTGAAGGCGCTGGTGCACGACGCGATGCGCGCCGAACGCCCCAACGCGAAGTTCGCGGGTTTCACGGACGTCAAGGACCTCGCCGAGGCCATCGAGGGCGTCTGGAGCAAGCCCGCCGCCGAAGTGAACGGAAACCGTCTGTGGCTGACCGAGAAGCCGTGAACCCTCCCAAGACCGACGCGCGTCGCCACCACGACCCGCAGGTCCGCGGTTTCGCCAGTGACAACTACGCCGGAGCCCACCCGGAGGTGCTGGCCGCCCTGTCCCTGGCCAACGGCGGCCACCAGGTGGCGTACGGCGAGGACGAGTACACCGAGAACCTCCAGCGGATCATCCGCACCCACTTCGGGGCCACCGCGGAGGCCTTCCCGGTCTTCAACGGCACCGGCGCGAACGTGGTCGCGCTCCAGGCGGTCACCGACCGCTGGGGCGCGGTGATCTGCGCCGAGAGCGCGCACATCAACGTCGACGAGGGCGGCGCGCCGGAGCGCATGGGCGGCCTGAAGCTGCTCACCGTCCCCACGCCCGACGGCAAGCTCACCCCCGAGCTGATCGACCGGCAGGCCTGGGGCTGGGAGGACGAGCACCGGGCCATGCCGCAGGTGGTGTCGATCACCCAGAGCACGGAGCTGGGGACCCTCTACACCCCTGAGGAGATCCGGGCGATCTGCGAGCACGCCCACGCCCGTGGCATGAAGGTGCACCTGGACGGCTCCCGGATAGCCAACGCGGCCGCCTCGCTGAACGTGCCCATGCGGACGTTCACCAACGCGGTCGGCGTCGACCTCCTCTCGCTGGGCGGGACCAAGAACGGCGCCGTCTTCGGTGAGGCGGTCGTGGTCATCAACCAGGACGCGGTGCGGCAGATGAAGCACCTGCGGAAGATGTCGATGCAGCTGGCCTCCAAGATGCGCTTCGTGTCGGTGCAGCTGGAGGCGCTGCTGGCGAAGGACCTGTGGCTGCGCAACGCCCGGCACGCCAACGAGATGGCCCAGCGGCTCGCCGAGGGCGTCCGCGCGGTGCACGGCGTGGAGATCCTCTACCCGGTGCAGGCGAACGGCGTCTTCGCGAAGCTCCCGCACGACGTGAGCGAGCGGCTGCAGAAGCGCTTCCGTTTCTACTTCTGGGACGAGGCCGCCGGGGTCGTGCGCTGGATGTGCTCCTTCGACACCAGCGAGGAGGACGTCGACACGTTCGTGGCCGCGCTCAAGGAGGAGATGGCGCGCTAGCCTCCTCCGGCCTTCTCCCTCCGTCTGCATAGATATGCGATCACTCGTAAAGTCATTGACGGTCGAGTGATCGCTTTCCTATGCTCTGCGGGCATGGACCTGATCCAGAACACCGCCGATCTGTCCGCCTACTTGGCCGCGGACGAGGCCATCGACCATCACCACCCCGTCGTGCGGGAGACGGCCGCCAGGCTGGCCGGGGGAGCGGCCGACTCGTATGGGTATGCGCAAGCTGCCTATGAGTTCGTACGGGACGCCATCCCGCACTCGCGGGACTCCGGCGACATGCGCGTCACCTGGCGCGCCTCCGACGTCCTGCGCCTGGGTACCGGCATCTGCCACGCCAAGGCCCACGCGCTGGCCGCCCTGCTGCGCGCCGAGGACATCCCCACGGCCCTGTGCTACCAGCGGCTGATGCACGACGACGGCAGCGGACACGCCGTACACGGTCTGGTCGCCGTCCGCTTCCACGGCGCCTGGCACCGGCAGGACCCGCGGGGCAACAAGCCCGGCGTGGACGCCCAGTTCTCCCTGGGCGGGGAGCGGCTGGCCTGGATCCCCGACCCCGGGGCCGGCGAGCTGGACTATCCGGTCCTCTACGCCGCACCGCATCCGGTCGTCCTGGACGCCCTGAAAGCCGCCCCGGACCGGTCGTACCTGTGGAAGACGCTCCCCGACGCGCTGTGAGGCCGGGCGCCCCCACCGCACCCCCGCCTGACGCCGCTGCGATCGCACTCGTTGCCGTCCCGCCATCGGTGCCGGGGGGCGCCTCGCGCCAGGAACTGCCCGCGGCCCCAGGGGCTTTGGTGGCGAACCCGACGCCGTCGACCCGGGCCCTCGACGCCCGGGACGACATGTCCCGTAACGGCGCCGTACACGTGCTGCCGCCGTCCGGCACGCGCTGCGGTGACGACGGGGCCTACGCCCGGCCCCCCAAGCGAGACCCGGCCGAAGCGCCGCAGGTTACCGCGCCTCGGCCGTGCGCAGCTGCTCCGCCGTCGGTGCCGTACCGCCCAGGTGGGCGGGCAGCCACCAGGAGTCCTCGGGGCCCTTGGGGCGGCCCGGGTAGGCGCGCTGCGCGGCCTCCAGCAGCTCCTGGACGGCCCCGCGCAGCCGGCGGGTGATGGCGCCGGCGTACTGGTCGCGGGGTGCCTCGACCGCTTCGCCGACCCGGATGGTGACGGGCAGGTGGTCGCGCTTGAAGTTGCGGGGCTGGCCCTTCGTCCACAGCCGCTGGGTGCCCCACACCGCCATCGGGATCAGCGGGACACCGGCGTCCTGGGCGAGGCGGGCCGCACCGGACTTGAAGCTCTTCAGCGTGAACGACTGCGAGATGGTGGCCTCCGGGAAGACCCCGATCACCTCGCCGGAGCGCAGCGAGTCCAGCGCGTGCGCGTAGGCCGCCTCGCCCTGCTTGCGGTCCACCGGGATGTGCTTCATCCCGCGCATCAGCGGACCGGAGATCCGGTGACGGAAGACGGCCTCCTTCGCCATGAAGCGCACCAGACGCTTCTGCGGCAGGGCGGCCAGGCCGTTGAAGATGAAGTCCAGATAGCTGATGTGATTGCTCACCAGCACGGCGCCGCCCGAGCGCGGGATGTTCTCCGACCCCTGGCAGTCGATCTTCAGGTCCCAGGCCTTGAACAGCGTCTTGGCGAGACCGATGACGGGACGGTAGACCAGCTCTGCCATGGGCGGGGTGGGCCCTTTCTGCTCTGCTCGGGAAAGGGGGCTCCCGGCGGGAAAGTTACGGAGCCGTAGGTTTACGGCGTCTCGCAGATCGTGCCCGAAGAACGGACGGGTAGCCAGTCCTGGTGCCCCACGGCGGCGAGATCCTCGTCACGTCGGCCCACATCCCTCACCCGGATCGTTAAGTCCCCTTTACTCCATTTGCCCTGCCTGAACCGTGGCCCTCCTCAACAGCAGGAACAGCTCGCACCCCAGGCAGTACCCGAACGCCGCGTTCAGGAACGCCGCGGCGAGCGCCGCCCCGGTCGCGGCCAGCCCCAGCCACTGGGGTCCCACGGTGAACCCGACCAGCCCGAGCCCCGCGAACACCAGGCCCACCGCCTGCGCGAACCGCGGCGGCTCCGGCGCCTCGAACTCCTTCGGCGGCCCGAGCCGCGGCCGTACGGCCGTGCGGAACGCCCAGCCGTAGGGCGAGCGCTGCACACCCGCGGCGGCGCCGAGCGCGAACGCCACCGTCTGCCAGCTCAGCACCCAGGTGTTCTGCAGGCTCAGCGCCACGGCCAGCACGGCCGTCGTCACGGCCGCCCCGAAGCGCGGCCCCCTCGCATCGATGTCCATGAACCAAGCATTCCGCAGCGGGAACCCCCGCGGGAGCCGGGAATCTTTGCAGTCTCATGAATGCTTGTGCAGATGATGACCGGACTGGTGGTGTGCGTGGCGGTGCTCGTCGTGGCGAGCGCCTACGGAGTGCTGCACAAGCGGCGGAGCGGGAGAGTGCGGGTGCGCGGGCGGGACGAGGACAAGCGGCTGGGCACGGCCGAGCTGGGTGGCGACCTCGGTGAGCGGGCCACGCTGGTCCAGTTCTCCAGCGCCTTCTGCGCCCCCTGCCGGGCCACCCGGCGCATCCTCGGCGAGGTCGCGGAGATGGTCCCCGGAGTGGCCCACGTCGAGATCGACGCCGAGGCCCGTCTGGACCTCGTACGCGAACTGGAGATCCTGAAGACGCCCACCGTCCTGGTCCTGGACGCCGACGGACGGGTGGTGCGGCGCGCCACCGGGCAGCCCCGCAAGGCCGATGTCATCGCGGCCCTGGGGGAGGCCGTATGAGGGGGCCTCAGCCGGCGGCGCGGTGGCTTCCGGATCCCGGAACCTGCTTGACTGTGCGCACCATCGATCGTCAGCCTGACCGTATGCCGACCGAACTCCTTCTCCACGGGCGGGTCCACGTCGACCTCGTCCGCACCGCGAGCGCCACCTGTCCGGGCTGGTGAGCACCGACGGCCCCGCTCGCGACCTCCAGCAGAAGGACGACTCCATGACGGCCTCGCCCGACCTCGGCACCGTTCAGCTCGCTTCTCCCGACCTGTTGCGCTCGACCTTCCGCCGGCATGCCGCCGGTGTGGCGGTGATCACCGCGCGTGGTGACGCCGGCCCGGTCGGCTTCACCGCCACCTCCCTCACCTCCGTCTCCGCGGAGCCCCCGCTCCTCTCCTTCGGCATCGGCACGGGCGCCTCCAGCTGGCCCGCGATCGCCGGGACGGAGCACATAGGCGTCCACATACTCGGTGAGCACCAGAGCGAGCTGGCCGCCACCTTCGCCCGCAGCGGCGCTGACCGCTTCGGTGCGCCGACCGTGTGGCGCGAGGGCCCGGAAGGCGTACCGGTGCTCGACGACGTGCTTGCCTGGCTGGTCTGCCGGATCGTCGGCCGGGTGCCCGCCGGTGATCACCGCATCGTGCTGGCCGAGGTGGTCCTGGGCGACCCCACGGGCGCCGGCCGTCCTCTCCTCTACCACCAGGGCCGCTTCAACGGCCTGCGGGATTGATCACGCCCGCCGGTCCTGCGTAGCGGTCGAGTTCCGGTTACGCTGCGTTGCGAAGGTCACAGTTCAAAGCGCTTGCTTAGCGGGCAGGAACTGGGTGTACTGACGAGTAATATTTCGGTCGGAGCGCGCGGACGCCCCGACCGGGATCGGCCGCTTGAGGCGCCTATGCTGCCTGCAAGAGGCAGCCCGGAAATGACGATGCAGTAGGAGAGCCGGCGTGAGCTTGAGGATCGTTGTCACTGTGAAGTACGTGCCCGACGCCACTGGCGACCGGCACTTCGCCGATGACCTGACCGTCGACCGCGACGACGTGGACGGTCTGCTCTCCGAGCTGGACGAGTACGCGGTCGAACAGGCGCTGCAGATCGCCGAGGACGCGGACGACGCCGAGGTCACCGTCCTGACCGTCGGCCCCGAGGACGCCAAGGACGCGCTCCGCAAGGCCCTGTCCATGGGAGCCGACAAGGCCATCCACGTCGAGGACGACGACCTGCACGGCACCGACGCCATCGGCACCTCTCTGGTGCTCGCCAAGGCGATCGAGAAGGCCGGCTTCGACCTGGTCGTCTCCGGCATGGCCTCCACCGACGGCACCATGGGTGTCGTACCGGCCCTGGTCGCCGAGCGTCTCGGCGTCCCGCAGGTCACCCTGCTGTCCGAGGTCTCCGTCGAGGACGGCGTGGTCAAGGGCCGTCGCGACGGCGACGCCGCCTCCGAGCAGCTGGAGGCACAGCTCCCCGCGATCGTCTCGGTCACCGACCAGTCGGGCGAGGCGCGTTACCCGTCCTTCAAGGGCATCATGGCGGCCAAGAAGAAGCCGGTTCAGTCCTGGGACCTGTCCGACCTGGACATCGAGGCCGAGGAGGTCGGCCTGGACGGCGCGTTCACCAAGGTCGAGGCCGCGAACGAGCGCCCGGCGCGCACGGCCGGCACCATCGTCAAGGACGAGGGCGAGGGCGGCAAGCAGCTCGCTGAGTTCCTCGCGAGCCAGAAGTTCATCTAAGGGCTCGCCCCGCTGACCGCCCCTCAACTTCTTTACGCAGGAGAGCAATCCCATGGCTGAAGTCCTCGTCTATGTCGACCACGTGGACGGTGCCGTCCGCAAGCCCACCCTCGAACTGCTGACCCTGGCCCGCCGCATCGGCGAGCCCGTCGCCGTCGCGCTGGGCAACGGCGCCGCCGACACCGCCGCCACGCTCGCCGAGCACGGCGCGGTGAAGGTCCTCACCCACGACGCCTCCGAGTACGCCGAGTACCTGGTCGTGCCGAAGGTGGACGCCCTGCAGGCCGCCTACGAGGCCGTCTCCCCGGCCGCCGTGCTGGTCCCGTCCTCCGCCGAGGGCAAGGAGATCGCCGCCCGTCTGGCGCTGCGCATCGGCTCCGGCATCATCACCGACGCCATCGACCTGGAGGCCGGTGACGAGGGTCCGGTGGCCACCCAGTCGGTGTTCGCCGCGTCCTTCACCACCAAGTCCCGTGTCGTCAAGGGCACCCCGGTCATCACGGTCAAGCCGAACTCGGCCGCCGTCGAGGCCGCCCCGGCCGCCGGCGCGGTCGAGGCCCTGTCGGTGACCTTCTCCGACAAGGCGACCGGCACGAAGATCACCGGCCGTACGCCGCGCGAGTCGACGGGCCGCCCGGAGCTGACCGAGGCCGCGATCGTGGTCTCCGGTGGCCGTGGCGTCAACGGCGCCGAGAACTTCTCGATCATCGAGGCGCTGGCCGACTCCCTCGGCGCGGCCGTCGGTGCCTCGCGTGCCGCCGTCGACGCCGGCTGGTACCCGCACACCAACCAGGTCGGCCAGACCGGTAAGTCGGTCTCGCCGCAGCTGTACATCGCCAACGGCATCTCCGGCGCCATCCAGCACCGCGCCGGTATGCAGACCTCGAAGACCATCGTGGCCGTCAACAAGGACGCCGAGGCCCCGATCTTCGAGCTGGTCGACTACGGCGTGGTCGGCGACCTCTTCGACGTCGTGCCGCAGCTGACCGAGGAGATCAAGGCCCGCAAGGGCTGAGCCCCTCCCTGGCTCGACGAGGCCCCCGTGACCGACGCGGTCATGGGGGCCTCGGTGCATCCTGGTGACGACCGGCCGGCTGCCGACCAGGGTCCGGACGGGGTGTTGACCAGCGACAACCGCACAGATAACTTCGTTCTACGGATTGTTGATTCCGTACAGCGGAAAATTGGAGGGTGTGGGATGGGTCAGCAGGAGAAGGTGGCGACGAGCCTCGCCGGCGCCGTCAGCGAGGAGATCAGCGCCTCCCTCGCGCCGGTCGACGCGGAGCTCGAGCGCCGCTACCCCGGGGACCCCGGCACCCGGCAGCCCGTCCACACCGTCTACGTCCCCGGTGACGCCTTCACCGCCGACACGGTCCGCTCCTGGGGCGACCAGGCGCTCGCCGCCCTCGACGCGCACGCCCCGGACGCCGCATCCCTCGCGGCGGTCCTCGGCCTGTCCGACGAACTCGCCGAGCCGGTCTACTCCCGCGTCCGCGCCAAGCTGGAACGCGAGCCGATCGAAGACCTGCGCGTCGACTTCGAGGACGGCTACGGCCCCCGGCCCGACGCCGAGGAGGACGCGACGGCGGCCCGCGCGGCCCGCCTGATCGCGCAGGCGTACGAGAACGGCACGGCGGCGCCGTACATGGGCATCCGCATGAAGTGCATGGAGGCCCCGGTACGCGACCGCGGCATCCGCACCCTCGACGTCTTCCTCACCGGCCTGATCGAGGCGGGCGGCCTGCCCGAGGGCCTGGTGCTCACCCTGCCGAAGGTGACGTACCCCGAGCAGGTCTCCGCCTTCGTCCGTCTCCTGGAGGCCTTCGAAAAGGCACACGGACTGGACGCCGGCCGGCTCGGCTTCGAGATCCAGATCGAGACCAGTCAGTCCATCCTCGCCACCGACGGCACCGCCACCGTCGCCCGGATGATCCAGGCCGCCGAAGGCCGCGCCACGGGCCTGCACTACGGCACCTTCGACTACAGCGCCTGCCTCGGCGTCTCCGCCGCCTACCAGGCCAGCGACCACCCGGCCGCGGACCACGCCAAGGCGATCATGCAGGTGGCCGCCGCGGGCACCGGCGTCCGCGTCTCCGACGGCTCGACCAACGTCCTCCCCGTCGGCCCGACGGAGAAGGTCCACGACGCCTGGCGTCTCCACTACGGCCTCACCCGCCGCGCCCTCGCCCGCGCCTACTACCAGGGCTGGGACATGCACCCCGGCCACATCCCCACCCGCTACGCCGCCGTCTTCGCCTTCTACCGGGAGGGCTTCGAGCAGGCGGCGGGCCGCCTCGCCCGCTACGCCAACCACGCCGGCGGCGACGTGATGGACGAGCCCGCCACCGCCAAGGCCCTCAGCGGCTATCTGCTGCGCGGTCTGGACTGCGGCGCCCTCGACATCGCCGAGGTGGCCCGCCTCACCGGCCTGACCCGCGCCGACCTGGAAGGCTTCGCGGCGCCCCGGCGCGGTGACCTGACGGCCTCCGCGAAGTAGCGCTCACGGGGACCGGGCGCCGACGCGCGTCAGTGGCCGGCCGTCGGCGTACGGTTCGCGACCCGACGCCGTCACCCACTTCTGCTCCGCGAACAGCCGTGTGCCCCGTGCGCACAGCCCGGCGTCCCGGCGTGCCCGTGCGGTAGAACTCTCGGGCGTGGGTGCGCTGGGCGCCGGGTGGCTGCGCGGCGGAGCCGTTGTGCAGCGCGACATGCCGGTTGACATAGGCGTACGCCCCCGCGAGCACGGAGGGTTCAGGCAGCCGGATCGCACGTCCGGCGCGGGCAGCCGGACCCGCCGGAAGGAGCCGTCGCGCAGCGGCACGCGGGGGGACTTGACCGGCGAGGCCGAGACACAGCCCAGTCGCTGACGTGCGCGGAGACACCCACGTCGAGGCCGGCCACCCGGTCCGCACCATGGGCAGCGGAGAGTCGATCCCGAACTCCGCCGTCTCCTGCCGGAGTTGGCCGGGACAGGCGTCGGAGCCGACGGCGAGGACCGGCACCCGGTCGTCGTACACCGGGCGTTCCAGCGGCAGCATCCGGTCGCCGTGCAGCACTCCGGAGTCGGCCGGTCAGGCGTCGGGAGAGGTCAGCGGATGGCCGGGGGAGCGTCGGCGAGGCCGGGCTCCGCGAGGGTGCGGCCGGTCACGGGCGGCTCAGTCGGCCGGCGGCAGTTCGCCCGAGCCGCGCGTGATCAGCCGGGTGGGCAGCTCGATGCGCTCGGGTGCCACGAGCCCGCCGTCCAGCCGGCGGAACAGGCGCTCGGCGGCGGTACGGCCGAGGGTGGCCGCGTCCTGGGCGACGACCGTGACGCCCGGCTGGAGCAGATCGGCCAGCTCGATGTCGTCGAAGCCGACGAGCGCGACCTGTCGGGTGTGCTCGGCGAGGACCCGGATCACGGTGACCGTCACCCGGTTGTTGCCCGCGAAGATCGCGGTGACCGGCGCGGGTCCGGAGAGCATCTCCTCCGCCGCCCGGCGGACCCGCTCCGGATTCGTCTGTCCGAGGGACATCCAGGCGTCCTCGACCGGTATCCCCGCGTCCTCCATCGCCGTCCGGTAGCCGCGCAGCCGCTCGGCGGCGGTGTGGATGCGCGGCATGTCACCGATGAACCCGATCCGGCGGTGGCCGTGCGCGATCAGATGCGCGACGCCGTCCCGGGCACCGCCGTAGTTGTCGGACAGCACCACGTCGGCGTCGATCCGGCCGGCCGGGCGGTCCACGAACACGGTCGCCACCCCGGCCCTGATCTCCGGCTCCAGATAGCGGTGGTCGTCACCGGCCGGGATCACCACCAGACCGTCCACCCGACGTGCGCACAGGGCCAGTGCCAGCTCCTGTTCGCGTTCCGGGTCCTCGGCGCTGGAGCCGTTGATCAGCAGGGCGCCGTGGGCCCGGGCCACCTCCTCCACGGCCCGGCTGAGCGGGCCGTAGAAGGGGTCGGCGAGGTCCTCCAGGACCAGGCCGATGCTCGCCGTACGGCCCTTGCGCAGCACCCGGGCGCTGTCGTTGCGGCGGAAGCCCAGCGCCTCGATCGCCTCCTGCACCCGGCGCTCGGTGTCCGGGGTGACGCCGGGCTCGCCGTTGACCACCCGGGAGACCGTCTTCAGCCCGACCCCTGCCCGCGCCGCCACGTCCTTCATCGTCGGGCGGTTGCCGTAACGGGTCCCGGGAAGGCTGTCTGCGCGGCGGGTGGTCTCGGGCACGGTGTCCTGTCCTGTCCTGTCGTACGACTTGTCCGACTTGTCAACGGGATGGTGCGTCGATCCTCGGTTTGTATGAGGATGTGGCGTCGAGCATAGAGCCTGGACAACGTTGTCAGATGCGAGAGACACTGTCCACGCTGTCTCCGGCCTGCGCCTCCACCGCTTGACCGGCCTGCCTTTCCTTGGTTTGCGAGCTTCAACGGGGAGTCTGACTCTGATGCACACCGACCTCGTGGCGGCCCTGGACATCGGCGGTACCAAGATCGCCGGCGGTCTCGTGGACGGCCGCGGACGGATCCTGGCCCGAGCCCAGCGCGCCACACCGGCCCAGCAGGACGGCGAAACGGTCATGCGGGTGGTGGAGGAAGTACTCGCCGACCTCGCCGCATCGCCGCTCTGGGTGCGGGCGCACTCCGTCGGCATCGGCAGCGCCGGCCCGGTGGACGCCTCGGCGGGCACCGTCAGTCCGGTGAACGTGCCGGGCTGGCGCGACTTCCCGCTGGTCGAGCGGGTGCGCGCGGCCACCGGCGGTCTCCCGGTCGAGCTGATCGGTGACGGCGTCGCGATCACGGCCGCCGAGCACTGGCAGGGCGCCGCCCGCGGCCACGACGACGCGCTGTGCATGGTGGTGTCGACCGGCGTCGGCGGCGGGCTGGTGCTGGGCGGGAAGCTGCACCCCGGACCCACCGGGAACGCGGGGCACGTCGGACACATCAGCGTCGACCTGGACGGCGACCCGTGCCCGTGCGGCTCGCGCGGCTGCGTGGAGCGGATCGCCAGCGGGCCCAATATCGCCCGCCGCGCACTGGAGCGGGGCTGGAGCCCCGGCCCCGACGGCGACACCTCGGCCGCCGCGGTGGCCGCGGCGGCCCGCGAGGGCGACCCGGTCGCCGTGGCCTCCTTCGAGCGGGCGGCCCAGGCGCTGGCCGCCGGCATCGCGGCCACCGCGACCCTGGTCGAGATCGACATCGCGGTGATCGGCGGGGGCGTCGGCAAGGCGGGTGACATCCTGTTCACGCCCCTGCGCAAGGCACTCACCGACTACGCGACGCTGTCCTTCGTGCAGCGGCTGACGGTCGTGCCCGCGCAGATGGGGACCGACGCGGGGCTGGTCGGCGCGGCTGCGGCGGCGCTGGCGCGCCGACCGGGTGCGACGGCGGGGGTCTGAGCGGCAGGACTGCCCGCAGCCACGCGCGCCCAAAAGGGGCGCGCGGAACTGCGCGACCAGCCGCATGCACCCGCACGCGCGCACGGTCTCCACCACCTCCGCGGCGTGGGCGCCGCCCGTCAGCAGCCAAGGCTCGCGTTCGCCCAGTCCGCGTGGTCGGAGTCGTTGCCGTCTCCCGCGTCGGTCACGACCAGGTGGACCACCTGGGCGCCGGTGACGTCGGCGGTGAGAGGCCGGGCGGGCATCGCGTTGGTCAGGACGCCGGTCGAGGTGACCCGCGTGCCGTCCGCCCAGATCTCGAAGGTGACCGTGCCCTTGGCGCCCTTCTCGTCGTCGAGGCCGACGTCCGCGGTGACCTTCGTGCAGGCTTTGCCGGTGTAGAAGGAGACGTCGCTCGGTGCGTGGGCCCCGAGCCCCTTCGCGTACACCGCGCCGCCGATGGTGATCGGGTGGCCGTCGCCCGCGGCGCTCTCCCCGTTGCTGGTGTCGCGTTCCACCGGCCCCCAGCCGCTCGTCGCCGACAGCCACGCCAGGTCGCTCAGGTACGACGTCCCGGCGGGCGGCCGTACCACGACGGACGCCGTCAGCGGGAGGATGCTGGTGACGCGCTCTCCGGCCGGTGAGCGGTAACTCGTCCGGAGGGTGAGGCCGTGGGGTCCGGTCGGGGTGCCGGGCGGGACGGTGACCTGCCAGGCGGTGCGCAGGGTACGCCCGGTGGCGAGGGCGGCGGCCGTGGTCGGCGAGGCGGGCCGTACGGTCCACCCGTCGGGGCCGGTCAGGGACACGGACACGCGGCGTGCGGAGGTACGGCCGAGGTCGGTGACGGTGCTGGTGAGTGTGGACGGGGTGGCGGCCTCCAGCAACGGGCTGCCGTCCAGGCCCAGTTCGACGGCGGGCGGACGCGCGGCCCAGTGGGGGTCGGCCGAGACGCGCAGCAGGACCGTGCCGTGGGCGGGGACGGTGGCCGCGACGGTGCCGGCGGTGTTGTAGCCGCTGTGCTGCCACAGGTCCCGGAGGGTGTAGGCGGGGGCGCCGGGCAGCCCGACCGCGGCCGCGGTGGTGGCGATCCGCTGGGCGGTGCCCGACTCGTTGAACAGGGCCACCGCGCGGCTGCCGTCCTTCATCTCCTTGGCGATGACCCAGCGTCCGCCCGCGGAGGAGACGACCGTGCCCTGCTTGCCCAGCGGGTCCTGGTCGACGGCGATGACCTCCTTGTTGTCCAGGATGCCGAAGGTCGCGGGTGAGGCCTTGCGCAGATCGGTGCCGATGAGCAGCGGCGCGGCCATGACCGACCAGAGGGAGAAGTGCGAGCGGTACTCGGTGTCCGTCATGCCGCCGTTGCCGACCTCCAGCATGTCCGGGTCGTTCCAGTGACCGGGTCCGGCGTACGGCGCGAGGGGGAGGTTCTGCTTCAGGATGGAGAGCATCGAGCCCCAGTTGTCGCTGATGTCACCCGTGGTGCGCCACAGATGACCGACGTCCGACGCCCACTCCCAGGGCTTGTTCTCGCCCCATTCGCAGATGCTGTAGACGATGGGCCGGCCGGTTTGCCGGGAGGCGGCCTTGAGCGCGTCCCGCATGGTCGTGTACCGCTGCTTGGCGTCGACGCCCTGGTTGTTGCAGTTGTCGTACTTCAGGTAGTCCACGCCCCAGTCGGCGAACTGCTGCGCGTCGCTGTACTCGTGGCCGAGCGCGCCGGGGAAGCCCGCGCTGTTGCAGGTCTTGGTGCCGGCGCTGGTGTAGATGCCGAGCTTGAGCCCCTTGGAGTGGACGTAGTCGGCGACGGCCTTGATGCCGTTCGGGAAGCGGGCCGGGTCGGGCACCAGCTTGCCGTCGGCATCGCGCCGCGGCAGCGCCCAGCAGTCGTCCAGGTTGACGTACTGGTAGCCGGCGTCCTTCAGGCCCTTCGCGACGAACAGGTCGGCGATGCCCTTGACCATGCTTTCGTCGAAGTCGGCGCTGCAGTGCGTGGAGTTCCAGTTGTTGAAGCCCATCGGCGGGGTGAGGGCGAGACCGTCGGCCAGGCCGGGGGCTGAGGCACGGTCGTGGGCGGGAGCGGCAAGGGAGGGGGTGGCGAGGCCCGCCGCGCACAACAGGCCTGCGGTGAGTGCTCCGACCACTCTTCGGCGGGTTGTGCGGGTGTGAGGGTGACGCATCGTTGACGTTCCTCCGACTCGCGAAAGGTGGATGACGGCATGCGACGGCCAGGGCGGCATGTACGTGTCATCGGTGCGCGTTTACGGTAGGACGTGTCTGACTCTGTTGGAAGAGCTGTGCCCCGACTGTGTGACTTCCCGTGAAATCCCTTGCTCTCTATGCCATTTCATTCGGCAACGGCGAGCAGACGTTCGGATGTGTTCGCTTCGGGGGCTCACGCGCCGTCGTCGACGCGGCCCCAGCCGGGCAGCGGCGGCCGAGGCCAGGCGGGCGGACGCGGCAGCAGATGCGCAGGGCGGTCGGCCGTCAGCGCGCCCGCCGGAGTCCGTCCGCTCAGCCAGCCGAGCACCTGGTGCCCGGCCCCGGCGACCGAGGGGCCGTCCGCCGACACCGGCCAGCTGCGGCCGAGATCGACGGCCTGGACCGAAGCGAGGGGGAAGCTCTGGGCGCGCAGTGTGGCGAGGGTGTCGTCCAGCGCCCAGGAGACATACCGGTCCGGCCACTGCTCGGTGCCGTGGCCGACGCCCAGGTCGAGGTGGTGTGTCTCCAGCTCCCGCAGACAGCGCAGCAGCAGATACCAGGCCGGGTGCCGCCAGCCGGCCAGCGCCGGCACCAGACGGTCCCAGGCGTGGTCGGGCATCGTGCGCGCCCGCGCCGCGAAGCGGTCCAGGCTCCCTTCCAGCCGGGTCGCGAGCCCGTCGGCGGACAGGGCCGCGTCGCGCTCGACCGCCGCGGACAGTGCCGCCGCGTCCGCGCGCGGGCCCGGTGCGCGGCCGGTGTGCGCGAGCAGCAGCAGCCACACATAGGCGTCGACGCTGTGCACGACATGGGCGAGTACATGGCCGCGCGTCCACCCGGGCAGCCCCGACGCGGCGCGCAGCCCGGCATCGGACAGGCCGGCCGCGGCGCGCACGAGCCGGGCGCCCGACCGTACGACGTCCTCGACGGGATCGTCTCCGGTGCCGAGGGCCGGGTGCCCGCTCACCGGAACTCCCGCACTACCTCGATGCGGCCGACGATATGAGCGTTGAAATCGTCCAACTCCTCGGCGGGCACCCACAGTTCCTGGATCGTCTCGCCGCCGGCCTGCCGTACCGGATACCGGCCGACGAACTCCGTGTCGACCTCGAAACGGGTCACGAAGCCGGCGCCGTCGTGCCTGACGTTCCAGTCCCGGGCGATCCGGACGGCGTAGTCCTCGTTGAGGACCGGGTAGAAGATCGGCTGCTCCGGGAGCCGGGGCGGCCACGCCCGCCAGCCGAGCGCGCGGACCAGCTCCAGTTCCTTGGGACCGGTGGGGCGCCACAGGGTCGTCGTCGCGGGCCGGCTCGTCATGATCTCGCTTTTCTGGTCGTGGCCTGCTGCTGGAGCGGGCGGGGTGGGACGCCCGACGTTACCGGCGCCCCGCGGGAGCGGGCCAGCGGGTTTCGCGTGGCCGGTCCGCTCACGGGGCCGCGAAGCGCCGCGTCAGATCGCGGTGGAGGGCGGCTGCCCGCTGTGCCCCGGTCCGGTCGGCGGTCGGTCCGGGCAAGCCGGCCGCCGGTCGAGCCGGTCGGTGAGCCGCTGGTGCCGCTCGCGGGCGTGCTCGCGGCACGGCCGACTGGTGATGCGTTTCGGGGTGGCCTGAGACGGAGGCCCGGGGTACGAGTGGCCGCAGCCCGTGGTGGGCTCGGCGGAGACCGTGCGGCCGGGCCGGACGCGGCGGCCCCCTCCCACCGGGACGGCAACCCGAGTGGTCTGCTCGCGGGTACCCGCGTGACCCCAGGGCGGGTCCCGCAGTTGACCAGCGCATGAAGAAGCGCAGCATGCTCGCCATCGCCAGCCTGGCCACCGGATTCGTCGTGGCCGCCGTCACCCCCTCCCACGGGGCGGGCGACCGCCCCGTCGGCGACCACAAGGTCTCGGACACCGTGGACTCGGCCGGTCACCCGGTCGGGGACGGCCCCGCCGCCGACGACGCCCCCGGCCAGGAGTAGGCCCGACGGTCCACGGCGCGTGTGCCGGTGTCCCGCCGCAGGGGGCACCGGCACTCCTGTCCGGCGCCCTCACGGGGGCAGGGTTTCCGTGGCAGGGTGGAGCGGGCAAGCCTCAGGGGGCCAAACACAAGAGGGGGAGTCCGTGACCGTCGTCTGGATCAACGGCGCGTTCGGTGCGGGGAAGACCACCACCGCACGGGAACTGATCGAACTGATCCCGAACAGCACGCTCTTCGACCCGGAGATCGTCGGCGGAGCGCTCACGCACCTGCTGCCGGCCAAGCGTCTCGCCGAGGTCGGCGACTTCCAGGACCTGCCGATCTGGCGCCGGCTCGTGGTCGACACGGCGGCCGCGATGCTCGCCGAGCTGGGCGGGACGGTCGTGGTGCCGATGACCCTGCTCCGCCAGGAGTACCGCGACGAGATCTTCGGCGGTCTCGCCGCCCGCAGAATCCCTGTGCACCATGTGCTGCTCGCCCCGGCTGAAACGATCCTGCGTGAGCGGATAGCCGGCCGGGAGGCCCCGCCGGACCTGCCCGACGGCGAGATGCGCGTACGGCAGTGGTCGTACGACCACATCGAGCCCTACCGCGCCGCCCTCGCCTCCTGGCTCACCGCCGACGCCCACCCCGTGGACACCAGCGCCCTCACCCCGCACGAGACCGCCGTACGCATCGCCGACGCCGTCGGCAGCGGCGCCGTGCCGCCCTGCGACATCGTGCAGACCCCGGAGCCGACCGCCGAGACCCTCGCCGCCGGGGTGCTGCTCTTCGACGAGCAGGACCGGGTGCTGCTCGTGGATCCCACCTACAAGCCCGGCTGGGAGTTCCCCGGCGGGGTGGTCGAGCGGGGCGAGGCACCGGCCCGCGCCGGGATGCGCGAGGTCGCCGAGGAGACCGGGATACGGCTGCGGGAGGTGCCCCGGCTGCTCGTGGTGGACTGGGAACGGCCCGTGCCGCCCGGCTTCGGCGGGCTGCGGCTGCTGTTCGACGGCGGCCGGCTGGAGTCCGGTGAGGCGTCCCGGGTCCTGTTGCCCGGCCCGGAGCTGCGCGGCTGGCGCTTCGCCAGCGAGCAGGAGGCCGCCGAGATGCTCCCACCGGTCCGCTACGAGCGACTGCGCTGGGCCCTGCGCGCCCGCGAGCGGGGCACCGCGCTGTACCTGGAGGCGGGGGTGCCGGTCGGCTGAGCGGCCCAGCTCACGAGCCCGACCGCGCCACAGGCCCGGCGCGCCTCCTCGTGGGGGTACGGCGTGAGCCGGCTTCCCCGCTTATCCGTACAGCGCCGTGACGAGCCGGATCACCAGGTAGTAGGCGGTGTACGCGCGGTCGTGGTGCCGGTGCCGGACGAAGAACTCCCGCTCGGCGCCGTCCAGTCGGAACCGGGAGCCCAGAGCCGGAGCGAAGTCGGTGAGGGGGAGAGGCGCAGGCCGCGTCCGCCCGGACCGTGCGCAGCTCGGCGGCCGAACCAGTCGTGCAGGGTGGACGGCAGGCGCTCCAGGAACAGGGTCAGGCTCGACGACGCCGTTCGCAGCGCCTCGACCCGCTGCCGTACCCCCGCGACGCCGCCCCGGTAGGCCACGGTTCGCTCCACGTCGGCCAGTTCCCGCGGGAGGGGCCGGGGCTCGTCGGGGAGCACGCGCCAGTGGTGCGGCAGCGGCACACCGGGGAACCGTCCGGCGAGCGCCCAGCGTGTGGTCGCGCGGTGGGGCGGCCAGTTCGCGCCAGGCGGTGAAGCCGGGGCCGCCGATGCCGTAGTGGCAGTACGGCGGCAGGCCGAAGAGGTTCGCCGTGGAGCGTTCGTTGCCGGGTGCGCGCGGTGAGACGGTGGGAGAGGAGCACCTGCCCATGCCATGGTCAGCCCACGGCCGCCGCTCTGCGCAGAGCGGGTGCGGCGTTTCCCACGACCGGATCACCATGCCCAAAACAGGCGACCTCTGCCCCGAGGTCCGCCAACGCGCCCAGAGAAGCGAGGAGTCGGGGCCGGTCGAGGTTGAACACCCCCGGGATCACCGTGCCGTCGACCGGTGAGGCAGCCACCGTGTCGCCGGTGAACAGCACGCCCTCCTCGGGCAGGAACAGGGCGATGCTGCCGTCGGTGTGCCCGGGGACGTGGACCACCCGGGCGCCACCGCCGAAGTCCAGCACATCGCCGTCCGCCACGCCGGTGACCGCGGCCGGCGGTACCGGTCTGCCCTCGGGAAGGTGCTGGGTCGCCGCCGCGTGGATGGGCAGCTCCCAGTCCTCGAACCGCGGGGGCGGGCCGGGGAGTTCACCGCGTACGAACGGCGCGTCCAGCTGGTGCGCCAGCACCTCCCCGCCGCTCAGCGCGGCGAACTCACCCGCCCCGCCCGCGTGGTCCTCGTGGAAGTGGGTCAGCACGATCCGCCGTACGTCGCCGGGCGCGTGCCCCAGCGCCGTGACCGCGTCGGCGATCGCCCGGCCGGCACCGATCGTGCCCGCGTCGACGAGTGTCAACGCGTCGTCGTCGCGCCAGAGGTACGCCTGGCCGACGGGGAAACGCAGGAGGTGGAGCCGGGGGAGCAGTGCGATGACGTCCATGCGCCGACCGTAGGCGGCGCCCCCGCCCGCGGGCGAGGGCGCTCTGCCGGGGGCAGAAGGGTTCAGCCCGCCGCGTAGTTGCGCAGGAACAGCGCCTCGGCGACCGACAGCCGCTCCAGCTCCTGCGGGTGGACGCTCTCGTTGACGGCGTGGATCTGCGCCTCCGGCTCGCTCAGCCCGATGAGCAGGATCTCCGCCCGCGGGTAGAGCCCGGCGAGGGTGTTGCACAGCGGGATCGAGCCGCCCTCGCCGGCGTACTGCATGGTCTCGCCGGGGTAGGCGACCGCCATCGCGTCGGCCATCGCCTGGTAGGCCGGGCTGGAGGCGTCGGCGCGGAAGGCCTGGCCCTGGCCGATCTGCTCGGTGGTGACCCGGGCGCCCCACGGGGTGTGCGTCTCCAGGTGGGCCTGGAGCAGCTTGGTGGCCTCCGCCGCGTCCACGCCCGGCGGCACCCGCAGGCTGATCAGCGCGCGGGCGCTCGCGTGCACGGACGGGGTGGCGCCGACGACCGGCGGGCAGTCGATGCCGAGGACGGTGACGGCCGGACGCGACCAGAGGCGGTCGGCGACCGAGCCGTCACCGATCAGCCCGACCCCGTCGAGCACCTTGGCGTCCGCGCGGAACTGCTCCTCGGTGTACTCCAGGCCGTTCCACGTCCCCATGGCGTCCAGCCCGTCGACCGTGGTCGAGCCGTCCTCGGCGCGCAGCGAGTCCATGACACGGATCAGCGCGGCCAGCGCGTCCGGGGCGGCACCGCCGAACTGGCCGGAGTGGAGGTTGCCCGCGAGGGTGTCGATCCGCACCCGGACCAGGGTCATGCCACGCAGCGTGGTGGTCACCGTCGGCAGGCCGACGCGGAAGTTGCCCGCGTCGCCGATGACGATGGTGTCCGCCTCCAGCAGCTCCGGGTGCTCCTCGGCGTACCGCTCCAGGCCGCCCGTGCCCTGCTCCTCCGAGCCCTCGCAGATCACCTTGACGTTCACCGGGACGCCGCCGTTCGCCTTCAGGGCGCGCAGCGCGAGCAGGTGCATGATCACGCCGCCCTTGCAGTCGGCGGCCCCGCGGCCGTACCAGCGGCCGTCGCGCTCGGTCAGCTCGAACGGCGGGCTGGTCCAGCCGGCCTCGTCCAGCGGCGGCTGGACGTCGTAGTGCGCGTAGAGGAGAACCGTTTTCGCACCCTCCGGGCCCGGCAGGTAGCCGTAGACGGACTGCGTGCCGTCCGGGGTGTCCAGCAGGGCCACGTCGACGAAGCCCTCGGCGCGCAGCGCGTCGGCGATCCAGCTCGCGGCGGCCTCGCTCTCACTCTTCGGGAACTGGTCGAAGTCCGCCACCGACTTGAAGGCGACCAGCTCGGCCAGTTCCGCCTGCGCCTTGGGCAGCAGCGAGGCGACGGTCTGAGCGACCGGATTCGACGACATGGGCACGCTCCTCGTAGGTGCGACGTTGTACGGGGTGTACCCCCGATACTCCCACAGTGGCCTGCGACGACGGCCGCCGTAGGATGCGGGGGACACTACGGCAGCGGCTGGATCGGAGCGGTAGACCATCGTGAGCGGCGAGAACTCTTCGGCGGACGGCGTTCAGCGGGTGTGGGACGTCGTCGTGGTGGGCGCGGGACCCGCGGGGGCCTCGGCCGCCTACGCGGCGGCGGTCGCGGGACGGCGCGTGCTGGTGCTGGAGAAGGCCGAGCTGCCCCGCTACAAGACCTGCGGCGGTGGCATCATCGGCCCCTCGCGCGACGCGCTGCCGCCCGGCTTCGAACTGCCCTTCCGTGACCGGGTGCACGCGGTCACCTTCTCCAGCAACGGCCGCTTCACCCGCACCCGCCGCTCCAAGCAGATGCTGTTCGGGCTGATCAACCGGCCCGAGTTCGACCAGCAGCTGGTCGAACACGCGCAGAAGGCGGGCGCCGAGCTGCGTACGGGCGTCACGGTGCAGCGGGTCGAACAGCACGGCTCGGCCGTCCCCGACCGGCGTACGGTCGCCGTGATCCTGCAGGGCGGCGAGACGGTGCTGGCCCGTGCGGTCGTCGGCGCCGACGGCAGCGCCAGCCGCATAGGAGCCCACGTCGGTGTGAAGCTGGACCAGGTCGACCTCGGTCTGGAGGCGGAGATCCCGGTGCCGGAGCCGGTCGCGGAGGACTGGAAGGGCCGGGTCCTCATCGACTGGGGCCCGCTGCCGGGCAGTTACGGCTGGGTGTTCCCGAAGGGCGACGCCCTGACGGTCGGCGTGATCTCCGCGCGCGGTGAAGGTGCCGCCACCAAGCGGTACTTGGAAGACTTCATCGCGCGGCTCGGCCTCGCGGGCTTCGAGCCGAGCATCTCCTCCGGGCATCTGACCCGCTGCCGCGCCGACGACTCGCCGCTCTCCCGCGGCCGGGTGCTGGTCTGCGGGGACGCGGCGGGCCTGCTGGAGCCGTGGACCCGCGAGGGCATCTCCTTCGCGCTGCGCTCGGGCCGCCTCGCGGGTGAGTGGGCGGTCCGCATCGCCGAGGCGCACGACGCGGTCGACGCCCGGCGCCAGGCCCTGAACTACGCGTTCGCGATCAAGGCCGGGCTCGGCGTCGAGATGAGTGTCGGCAAGCGCCTGCTGACCGTGTTCGAGAAGCGTCCGGGCCTCTTCCACGCGGCCCTCACCGGCTTCCGTCCCGCATGGAAGGCGTTCCGGAACATCACGCAGGGCTCCACCTCGCTGGGCGAGCTCGTCCGCTCCCACCCGATCGCCCAGCGCGCCCTGACCACGCTGGACCGGGGGCAGACGGTCCCGGCCGAGGATCCGGCCGGCTCCTGACCTCCCGCGCCGGGTGGGCACTTGCGGAGGGCCGGGCCGGGGGGACTTGTGCAGGGCCGGGCCGGGGGGACTTGTGCAGGGCCGGGCTGGTTGGGGACTTGCGGAGGACTGGGCTGGGTGGGGGCCTGCGCAGGACCGGGCCGGTGGGGGGACGGTGCCGGTCCTGAACCGGTGCGGCTGCCCGGCGCAGGAACCGGTCAGCTCGTGACCGTGATGTGGAAGACCGGGTGGTCGGGGGCGATGCGGCGCAGGGCCTCGTCCGGGGAGTCGGGGCCCACCCCGTCGAAGAAGACACCGACCTCCGCCTTCCAGCGCTTGAGGTAGGCCCGAAGCAGCGGCACCTTGTCGTCGTCGGCGACCTCGGCGGCGGTGAAGACGTCCACGTTCTTGCCCAGCCGCAGTTCGCCGCCGCCGGCCGCCCGCATGTTGTGGGTCCACTGGACATGGCCGCGCGGCGCGAGCAGGTACTGCCGGCCGTCCACCGTCAGCAGGTTCACCGGGGTGGTGCGCCACTGTCCGCTCTTGCGCCCGCGCACCGCGAGGACCCGGGAACCCCAGATGCTGATGCCCCGCCGGCTCAGCCAGGCCACCGCCCGGTTGAAGACGTTGACGTTGAACCAGCCCGGCTTCTTGACGTGTGTCGACACGACGACCCCCGCGGTGGGGAGAGCGGTGCTCTCGCTTGGCTTCAGTATGGGGCAGCCTGCGGTAGCAACGGGATGGGCGTGGCGGCTCGGGACCGTGCTGGTGGGGGCCGTCGTACTTCCCCGGGAGTACGAGTGGTCACCTCGCTCGACGGACGTCCGCGCCGCCCCGCGGCGTCTACCGTGGCCTGCATGGAAGAAGCAGCGCGCCCCGGGGCAGTGGTGGCGGCACGGCCCGCCGTGGTGGAGCGCCCCGGACGATACGGAGCCGCACCGGGCGCGCCTGCCCTGGCGGTCCACCGCGCTGTTCACCGCGTTCGTGCTGATCGGCAGTGACTTCGCCGCGCAGAGCGAGCACCACCGCGTGCCCCTGAACGGCTACGCGCGCGTGCTGCTCGTCGTCGCCTCCGTCCTGCTGCTTTCTGGCGGCACCGGTACCCGGTGGCCGTGGCCTTCGGCACCGCGGCGGTGACCCTCGGCTACCTGGCCGCGGGCTACCCCTACGGGCCGGTCCTCCTGACCGTCGCCGTCAGCTGTTACAGCGCGGTCGTCGCCGGGCACCGGCGGGCCGCCTGGGCGTCCGTCGGCCTGCTGTGGGCCGGGCACGCCCTGGTCGCCCTCTGGCTCTACCGCCGGCTGCCGCCCTCGGGCGACCGGAGCGGGGGCCTCACCCAGGAGATCGTCATCGCCACCTGGGTGCTGGCCGTCGTCGCCCTGTCCGAACTGGCCCGGGTGCGGCGCGAACAGTGGGCCCGGGAGCGCCGACCGGGCGCAGGCGGCGCGGCGCCGCGCGGACGAGGAACGGCTGCGGATCGCCCGCGAGTTGCACGACGTCCTCGCGCACAGCATCTCCGTCATCAACGTCCAGGCCGGCATGGGTCTCGCGCTGCTCGACAGCGATCCCGAGCAGGCACGGGCCGCGCTCACCACCATCAAGGCCGCCGGCAAGGAGGCGCTCGGCGAGGTGCGCCAGGTCCTCGACACCCTGCGCGCCTCCGGAGACGCACCTCGCGCCCCGGCTCCCGGCCTGGACCGGCTGCCGGAACTCGTGGAGCAGGCGGCCGCGGCGGGACTGGCCGTGGAGATCGAGGGCGAGCCCCCACGGTATCGTGCAGGAAGCCCTGACCAACGTCGTACGGCACTCCGGATCGCGGTACGCGCGTTCGCCGACGACGGCGACGCGCTGCGGCTGCGCGTCGACGACGACGGTCCGGCCGCCGGCGCCGGCGCCGGGGGCAGCGGCAACGGGCTGGCCGGCATGCGGGAGAGGGCCGCCGCGCTCGGTGGCACCATTGAGGCGGGCCCGCGCCCCGACGGCGGCTTCCGGGTGCTCGCCGTACTGCCGTCGCACCCCGGGGAGGACCGGTGATCCGGGTACTGCTCGCCGACGACCAGTCGCTGGTGCGGGCCGGTTTCAGAGCGTTGCTCGACGCGCAGCCGGACATCGAGGTGGCCGGGGAGGCCGCCGACGGCGAGGGGGCGCTGCGCCTGGTACGCGAACTGCGGCCGGATGTCGTCCTGATGGACATCCGCATGCCCCTGCTGGACGGTCTCGCCGCCACCCGGCGCATCACCGGCGACGCGGATCCGGGGGACGTGAAGGTGGTCATGCTGACCACCTTCGAGCTGGACGAGTACGTCTTCGAGGCGATCCGCTCCGGCGCCTCCGGCTTCCTGGTGAAGGACACCGAACCGGACGAACTCCTGCGCGCGGTACGGGCGGTGGTCCAGGGTGACGCGCTGCTGTCGCCGGGCGTCACCCGCCGGCTGATCGCGGAGTTCGCGGCCCGCTCCAAGGAGCCCGCGGCGGCGGACGCCCTGGCCCGGCTCACCGAACGGGAGCGGGAGGTGATGGCGCTGGTCGGCATCGGCCTGTCCAACGAGGAGATCGCCCGCCGGCTGGTGGTCAGCCCGCTCACGGCCAAGACGCATGTGAGCCGCACGATGGTGAAGGGGGCGCGGGACCGCGCCCAACTCGTCGTGCTGGCCTATGAGTCCGGGTTGGTCAGGCCCGGCTGGCTGGGCTGAGCCGCCTGCCGGAAGCGGACCAGCACGCTGACCACCCGGGCCACGAACACGACCGGTGCGACCGCCATGCCGAGCCGCAGCAGGGTCTGGGACAGCAGGTGCGGCAGGTCGAAGAGCAGCGCGGGCCCGGCCACGGCCCCGAACAGCACCGCCGCCGCGAAGGCCGCGCTCACCAGGGCATAGCAGATCTCCACTGTCACCGCGTCCTGTTGGGCTCGGGTACGGCGTCCGCCGTATGCATACATTCCCACAGCCTCACAGACGTGCGCCCGGCGGAGCAACCAGCCCCGCCGGGCGCACGTTTCGGAAGCTTCCCCCTAGTCGCGGACCGGCACGCGGTCCGCTTCCGCCTCCTCCACGGTGGACCTGGCGATCACGAGGGACGGCTGGTTACGGCGGCTGCGCAGACCGGTGAGGGTGATCAGCAGGCCGGCCGCGGCGATGCCCGTCACGACCAGGAAGCCGGGCCGGTAGCTGTCCAGGACGGCCTGCGGGGTGGCGTGTGCAGGAGCGCCCGCGGTCACCACGGCCGTGACCACCGCCAGGAAGATCGCGCCGCCCACCTGCACCGAGGTGTTGAGCAGCCCGGAGACCATGCCCTGCTCGTGGTCCTCGACACCGTTGGTGGCCTGGATGTTGAGCGACGGGAAGACCAGCGCGCAGGCCGCGCCGATCAGCAGCATGGACGGCAGCACCACGGCCGCGTACACCGGGTCGAGGTCGACGCGCAGGAACAGCGCGTAGCCGAGGACCATGAAGGCGAAGCCGGCCGCGATCAGCCGTGGCGTGCCGAACCGGTCGACGATCGCGCCCACCTTCGTGGAGGACACCGCCACCAGTGCGCCCGCCGGCAGGAACGCGAGCGCGGTGTGCAGCGCCGACCAGCCGAGCAGGGACTGCATGTACAGGGTCGTCAGGAACTGGAAGCCCACGTACGAGCCGAAGAAGGCGACCGCGCCGAGCTGGGCGCGGACCTGGCTGCCCGAGCGCAGCACGCCCAGCCGGATCAGCGGGCTCGGCGAACGCCGCTCGACCAGGACGAAGGCGGTCAGCAGGAGCGCCACGGCGAGGAACGACAGCAGGGTGCGGGCCGAGGCCCAGCCGGCCTCGGGAGCCTGGACGACGGTGAAGACCAGCAGCAGCATCGACGCGGTGCCGAGGACGGCGCCCGGGATGTCGTACCCGTCGTGGCTCTCCTCACGGGCGCTGCGCGGCAGCAGCCGCAGGCCGGCGAGCAGCGCGAGGAGCGCGATCGGCGCGGGCAGCAGCATGGTGAGGCGCCAGCTGGTCTCGGTGAGCAGGCCCGAGAGCACCAGGCCCATCGAGAAGCCGGTGGCGGCGCATGTGGTGTAGATGGAGAGGGCGCGGTTGCGCAGCGGGCCCTCGGGGAAGGTGGTGGTGATGATCGACAGGCCGGCCGGTGCCGTGAAGGCCGCGCTGAGGCCCTTGATGAAGCGGCTGGCGATCAGCAGCGGACCGGAGTCCACCAGCCCGCCGAGCAGCGAGGCCAGCGCGAAGACACCGAGGGCGACGAGGAACACCTGCCGCCGGCCGAGCAGGTCGGCGGTCCGGCCGCCGAGGAGGAGCAGGCCGCCGTAGCCCAGGATGTAGCCGCTGACGATCCATTGCAGCGTCGACGTGGACAGATGCAGGTCGGAGCCGATGGAGGGCAGCGCGACGCCGACCATCGACACGTCCAGCGCGTCAAGGAACATCGCCGCGCAGAGCACCAGCAGGGTGCCCCACAGCCGGGGAGTCCAGCGCACCGCGGAGAACGGGGACGCGGGGGTGGTGAGCGGAGAGGTCATGCCGATGACACTACATGCGCATGCATCGAATGCAAACGCATTTAATTCCGATGCAATAATCCTGGTTCCTCTGCTACGGTGCGCTCATGGCGTCGAACGGAGCCGAGCAGGCGCTCGTGGAGCAGTGGCGGGACATCCTCGCGCTGCACGCGCACACCCAGTGCGAGCTGGACCGGGCACTCGGCGGACACGGCCTGTGCGCCAGCGACTTCGAGGTCCTCGACCTGCTGGCCGAGGGCAGGGCGGACGGCGGCTGCGCCTACCGTGTGCAGGAGATCTCCGAGCGTGTCCATCTCAGTCAGAGCGCCCTGTCCCGGCTGATCGGCCGCCTGGAGAAGGACGGCCTGGTCGAGCGCGCCATGTGCGCCGAGGACCGGCGCGGGGTGCGCGTGGCGCTCACGGCGAAGGGGCGCGCGCTGCACGGCGAGGTGCGGCCGGTGCAGCGCGCGGTGCTGGCCCGGATGCTGGGCGACGCCGACTGATCAGGCGTCAGATCCCGCCTTTCTCCCGCCACAGTGCGGCGAGCGACTGATCACCGGACACGGTCGGCACGGGCCCCCGGTTCCACAGGGCCAGGTACAACTCGTCGGCGGGGCCGGACAGTTCGGCCTCGGCTGCCCCGGCCTCCTCCCGCACGGTCGCCGGCGGCTCGTCCGTGAGCCGTACGGTCCACACCCCGTCCGCCCCCGCGCCCAGCGCCCGCACCCGCAGCACGCGTGGCTCCGGCGTGCGCACGCGGCTTTTGGACCGGGCGTGGAAACCGCGCAGCAACTCGTCGATGCCGTCCACCGCGAAGTCCGGCGCGATCGGGGACGCCGTACCGCCACGCGCGGTCTCGGCGTCGTAGCGGTGGATGGTCGTCTCGTGTGCCTGCCGACGCGTCCAGAAGGCCAGCGGTGAGGGATTGGGCGCCGGATGGAAGGTCCAGCACCGCACGTCTGCGGGCGCGGCGGCGAGGGTGTCGACCAGCAGGCGGTGGCTGTCCCGGTACCAGTCCACCAGCTCGGCGCCGTCGAAGTCCGGCGGGTCGCCGAGGGGCCGCGGCTCCGGGTGCCCGTCGGCGACGAACGCCGCGGCCCAGCGGTGCACCGCGCCGGTGTGCCGCAGCAGGTCGCGCACCTGCCACTCCGGGCAGGTCGGCACCTTGGCATCGGTCCCCGCCGCTGCGGCGGCCACCGCGAGCAGCCGGCCCTCCCGGTCCAGGATCTGAAGGAAGTCGGCAGTGTCCATGGAGGTGAGTGTGCCGGATGGAGCGCACTCGGGGAACGGCACTCCGTCTGTCCGTCCTGCGGTTTCCATGCTGACCGTCCGTCCTTCCGCTTCCGCGTCGGTCAGCTGTCCGTCGGCGTCTGCCTCACCGGTCCGACCGCCTCGCGTCACACGGGCGTCCTTCCGCTTCCGCGGCGCCCGTGCATCCCTCCGCTTCCGCGTCAACCGCCCATCGCCCGCCGTGTGGACACCCCGATGACCGCGGCGACGGCGGCCAGCGCCGCGACGCTGGTGAGTGCGGTCGGGAGGGAGAACCAGTCGGCCATGAACCCGATCGCGGGCGGTCCGAGGAGCATGCCGCTGTAGCCCAGTGTCGAGGCGACGGCCACGCCCGACGGACCGGTCAGCGCACCGGCCCGTTCGACGGCGACCGGGAAGAGGTTCGCGAGGCCGAGTCCGGTGACGGCGAAGCCGATCAGCGCCGCCCACACGGACGGTGCGAGCGAGCCGAGCAGCATGCCCACCGTCGCGACGGTGCCGCCGGCGATCACCGTACGGGGGCGGCCGAGACGCTCCAGCAAGGCCGTGCCGGTCGCCCGGCCCACGGTCATGGCCAGCGCGAAACACGCGTACCCGGTGGCCGCCGCGCCGGACGACGCCGCGAGGTCCTGCTGGAGGTGGAGCGCGCCCCAGTCGGCCATGGCGCCCTCGCCGTAGGCGGTGCACAGTGCGACCAGACCGAAGACGACGACCAGGCCCCGGCCACCGGTCCGCCGCGGCGCGGCACGGTCCGGTGCCGTCCCCGGTGAGGGAAGCCGGTGCGCCGGTGCCGGCGGCTCCGGCCGCAGCAGGGTGCGTCCGGCGACGGCCGTGACGAGCAGCCCGATCAGAGTGAGGCCGAGCAGATGCCGGGTGGGGGAGAGCGCACCGGCGACCAGTCCGCCGAGACCGGCGCCGATCATGCCGCCCAGGCTGAACGCGGCGTGGAACGTGGGCATGACCGGCCGCCGCAACGCGGCCACCAGGTCGACGGCGGCGCTGTTGAAGGCGACGTTGACGCCGCCGTACGCGGCGCCGAAGAGGAGGAGTACGGCGCCCAGGGCGGCTGCCGAGTGGGTCAGCGGGGGGAGGCTGACGCTGAGGGAGAGCAGGACGGCGCAGCCGACGGTGACCGGATGGTTGCCGTAGCGGCGGCAGAGCCGCCCGATGAGGGTCATGGTGACGACGGCGCCGGCGGAGACGCCGAGCAGGGCCAGCCCCAGGTCACCGGCGGAGGCGTCGGTCTGCTGCTTGATGGCGGGGATACGGACGACCCAGCCCGCGAAGATGAAGCCGTCGAGGGCGAAGAACGCGGTGAGGGCGACGCGGAGGCGGGTGAGGTCATGGCTGTCACCCGGCACCACACTGTGCGAACGGGTTTTGTTTAGTAGCGGCACAAACTCAGGTTAGGTGGGTGCGCGCGATGAGGCAAGGGGGGTGCGGGGCTGCCCCGGACGCCGCGCCGCGCTGCCCGGGTCCGCACCCGTCTGGAAGGGCCGATGTGGCCTTGAGCTGCGCCTACTTGTGCTTTGCCGTGACGGCGGCGGCGTCAACGCGGCGAGTCCGCAGGCCCGTCCGTGTACTCCCGCGGTCTCCGGGCCCGGCTCGCCGCCGGACACATGTCGGTTAATGCTTGCTCACAAGCTGGTTGCCGACCGGTGAGCGGTCCATGATGGCCCCATGACGTTGGCCTCGCGCGCGCTCGCGCAACTGGCGACCTGGCCCGACCTGAGGCAGGCGGTCCCGAGCTGCGGCCTGGGACAGGCGGTGAGTTCGGCCCAGGGCGAGATCGCCCACTTCCACTCGGACCGCGATGTCGATCTGCGGCTGACCGACCGGGCCGTCCGCCGGTTCGCCAAGGATTTCAGGGGCTCGGGGGCGATCAGGATCGTGCCCGGCTCGCAGTGGGTGACCCTGCGCCTCGACGCCGCGAGCGACGTCGACCTGCTGCTGACCCTGGTGAGCGTGGCGCTCCAGGCCCAGCAGTCCTGGCCCGACCCGGCCGACCGGCCGCTGTTCGGCTGCAACGACCAGCGGGGCGCGGGGTTCGTGAAAGCCGACCTCGGCGCGTTCTGAGGTCGCCGGCCGTCACACCGCCAGGACCCGGACGCCCGCTTCCTCGAAGCGCCGCACCGTCTCCTGCTCCACCGCCGTGTCCGTCACGAGCGTGTCCACCAGTTCCGTCCCGCAGATCCGGGCGAACGCCCGCTGGCCCAGCTTGCTGGAGTCCGCGGCGACCACCACCCGCTCGGCGCGCTCGCACAGCAGCCGGTTGATCGCGGCCTCAGCCTCGTCATGGGCCGCCGCTCCGTGCGTGACGTCGAAGGCGACGACACCCAGCACCGCCACGTCGAGCGTGATCTGCCCGAGCACCCCGTCGGCGAGCGGGCCGATGAGTTCGTACGACTGCGGACGCGCCACCCCGCCCGTCACCACGATCTTGAACTGGGGCCGTACGGCAAGCTCGTTGGCGATGTTGAGCGCATTGGTGACGATGGTCAGCGCGGGGGAGGCGCTGGACAGATCGCCGCGCACGGCCAGGGCGCGGGCCACCTCCGTGGTGGTCGTGCCGCCGGTCAGGCCCACCGCCTCGCCCGGCGCCAGCAGATCGGCCACGGCCTTGGCGATGCGCTGCTTCTCCGAGGCGCGGCGGGCCGTCTTGTAGCGGAGCGGGAGTTCGTACGACACCCCGTGCACCACCGCACCGCCCCGGGTACGCACCAGCATCTGCTGCTCGGCGAGCTGGTCGAAGTCCCGGCGGATCGTCGCCGCCGACACCTCAAGCTCGGCCGCCGCCTCCTCGACCTCCAGCCGGCCGCGTTCGACGAGCAGGTCCAGCAGCGCCTTCCAGCGGGCGTCCCGGGACATCCGCAGCCTCCGTTCTGACGTGTTCCCGGTGACCCTAGCGCACCTCGCTCTGCGGGCGAATGCTTGATTGTGCTCGAAAGCTCGCTATATCTTGCAGGAACAATCAGCAAGGGGGAGGGTATGGGCATGACGCATGTCGAGAACGAGCTGAACAGCCAGCCCGAGTGCTGGGTACGGGCGGCCGAGGCGGCGGGGCGGTACCGGGACGCGCTGCCGGGGCCGGGGGAGCGGATCGCGATCGTGGGGTGCGGGACCTCGTACTTCATGGCGCAGGCGGTGGCCGGCCTGCGGGAAGGTGCCGGCCAGGGCGAGACCGACGCGTTCGCGGCCTCCGAGTTCCCGTACGGGCGGTCGTACGACCGGGTGGTGGCCCTCACCCGCTCCGGCACCACCACCGAAGTGCTGGAACTGCTGAGCGAGTTGAAGGGCAGGACACGCACCACGGGCATCACCGGCGATCCCGACAGCCCGGTCGCGAGCGCCGCCGACGACCTCGTCGTGCTGGACTTCGCCGACGAACGCTCCGTCGTCCAGACCCGGTTCGCCACCACCGCCGTCACCCTCCTGCGCGCCCACCTCGGCCTGCACACCGACTCCGTCGTCGCCGACGCGCGCACGGCCCTCGCCACTCCTCTTCCCGAAGGACTGGTCGCCTGCACGCAGTTCACCTTCCTCGGGCGAGGCTGGACCGTCGGCCTCGCCCACGAGGCCGGGCTGAAGATGCGTGAGGCCTCGCTGTCCTGGACCGAGACGTACCCCGCGATGGAGTACCGGCACGGCCCGATCAGCATCACCACCGAGGGCACCGCCACCTGGATGCTCGGCGAGGCACCCGAGGGACTCGCCGAACAGGTCCGCGCCACCGGCGGGCTGTGGATCGACGGCGGACTCGACCCGCTCGCCGAACTCGTCCGCGTCCAACGGCTCGCGGTCGCCGTCGCCGCCGCCCGCGGCCTCGACCCCGACCAGCCGCGTCATCTCACCCGCTCGGTGATCCTCACCCCCTGAGCCCCGACCCGCGCCCCGGAAGGACACCTCACGTGCCCCTCGCGTCCACCGGCGAGCTGGTCACCGCCGCCGCCGAAAACCGATCCGCCGTCGCCGCGTTCAACATCATCACCCTGGAGCACGTCGAGGCCGTCATCGCCGGCGCCGAGTCGGCCGGTGCGCCCGTCGTCCTCCAGGTCAGCGAGAACGCCGTCAAGTTCCGCTACGGGCGGCTGCTGCCGCTGGCCCGGGCGGCCGTCGCCGCCGCCGAACGCGCCGCTGTCCCCGTGGCGTTGCACCTGGACCACGTACAGAGCGACCATCTGCTGCGCCAGGCGCCCGACGCCGGCTTCAGCTCGGTGATGTACGACGCGGCCCGGCTGCCGTACGCCGACAACCTCACCGCGACCCGGGCCGCCGCCGACTGGGCACACGCCCAAGGGCTGTGGATCGAGGCCGAGTTGGGCCAGGTCGGCGGCAAGGACGGCAGACCGCCGCTGGACGCCCACGCACCGGGCGCCCGCACCGACCCCTACCAGGCGCGCGACTTCGTGGCCTGCACCGGCGTCGACGCGCTCGCCGTCGCCATCGGCAGCGTGCACGCGATGACCACCCGCACCGCCACCCTCGACCACGGCCTGCTCAAACGGCTGTCCGCCGCGCTGTCCGTCCCGCTCGTCCTGCACGGCTCCTCCGGCGTACCGGACGACGGCCTGGTCGCGGCGGTCGCCGGCGGCATCGCCAAGGTCAACGTCGGCACGGCGCTGAACATCGCCATGACCGGCGCGATCCGGGATTTCCTCGCCGCCCATCCGGAGGCCGTGGATTCGCGCAAGTATCTCAGTGTGGGCCGGGATGCGATGGCTTCCGAGGTGCGGCGGATCATCGGGGTCCTCGGGTAGAGGTTCGTCTGCGGCTCAGCCCTTCTTGACAGCCCTCAGCACCACGAACTTCGGATCGCTGGCCACCAGTTCACAGCTGCCGAACAACCGCTTCAGCGTCACGTGGTATCCCAGATGCCGATTCCCGATCACCCACAGCTCACCCCCCGGCCGAAGCGAGCGCAGCGCTCCCGTGAACATGCGCCACGCCGTCGCGTCGCTCGTCGCCTGGTGGGAGTGGAACGGCGGGTTGTTCAGGACCAGGTCCACACTGCCCGGCGCCACCCCGGCCAGCCCGTCCCCGACCCGGAACTCCGCGTGCCCGGGCACGCCGTTCGCCTTGTACGTCGCCTCCGCCGAGGCCACCGCCTGGAACGACTCGTCCACGAACAGCACTTCGGCCCTCGGGTCCGCCAGCGCCATCGCCGTACCGACGACGCCGTTGCCGCACCCGAGGTCCACCACGCGGCCCGCTCCCGGTCCGGGCAGGTGCCGCAGGAAGAACCGGGTGCCGATGTCGAGCCGGTCGGCGCAGAACACGCCCGCGTGGTTGACGACCGTACGCCCGGAGACCACGCCGATCCCGTCCGGGAGCGCATAGCTGTACGGCCACGGGTTCTCGGGCCGGGCCGCCGCCGGGTACGGGGTGCAGAAGATCAGCCGGGCCTTCTGCCGGGCCAGTGAGGTCCGGGTCGGCCCGAGGATCCGCTCGAACAGCTGGAGCGTGGAGGTGTGGATCTCCTTCACCATGCCGGTGCCGACGACCACCGTGTCCGCGTGCACGGCGGGCGCCAGCCGCAGCAGTTGGTCCTCCAGCAGCGCCAGGCTCTTCGGCACCCGCACCAGCAGCACGTCCACCCGCTCCGGCGGCGGATCCTGGGTGGTGAGCAGCCGGACGGCACCGGGCTCGACACCGGCCCGCGCCAGGTTCGCCCGGGTCGCCTCCTGGCTCAGGAAGGAGTCGGTGATCTGCGTCGGCCGGTGCCCCGCGAGCGCCGTGACCAGCGCACCCCAGCGGTCCCCGAGCACCACGACCGAGCCCGTGAGCGGCACCCCCTCCTCGGCCAGGTGCCGCAGCAGGTACGCGTCGGAGGCGTCCCAGGCGCGCAGGCGGTCGCGGGGATCCTCGGGGAAGCGGGACAGCTCGATCTCGCCCCACGGTGTCGTCATACGGTCGCTCATCGTGCCTCCAGGCTAGCCGAGCCGCAGCTCAGGAGTGGTGGGGCGGCCCTGCGGCATGATGGAGCGCGTGGACGCGGAGCTGTTTTCCAGGGAGAGCGCGGAGGTCGCGCCGGGCGCCGTGCACGTCCCGGACTGGCTGGACGCAGGCCGGCAGCGCGAGCTGCTCGCCGCCTGCCGCGCATGGGCGCGGCCACCGGCCGGCCTGCGCACCGTCCGCACACCGGGCGGCGGCACGATGACCGCGCGGCAGGTCTGCCTGGGCCGGCACTGGTACCCGTACGCCTACGCCCGCACGGTCGTCGACGGCGACGGCGCCCCCGTGAAACCGTTCCCGGACTGGCTCGGTGAGCTGGGCCGGCGCGCCGCCGTCGCCGCGCTGGGCCCGCAGGAGCCGTACGTCTACGACATCGCGCTGATCAACTTCTACGACGGCGACGCCCGCATGGGCATGCACCGCGACAGCGACGAGAAGGCGGACGCGCCGGTGGTCTCCCTCAGCCTCGGCGACACCTGCGTCTTCCGCTTCGGCAACACCGGGACGCGCGCGAAGCCGTACACCGACGTGGAACTGCGCAGCGGTGACCTGTTCGTCTTCGGCGGGCCCTCCCGGCTCGCCTACCACGGGGTACCGCGCGTGCACCCGGGCACCGCCCCGGCCGGGCTGGGCCTTGCCGGACGGCTGAACATCACCCTGCGGGTGAGCGGCCTGTAGCCGGCGGCGCCGGCCACCCCGGGTGCGGATCATGGGAGACTCGCCCTCATGAGCGGCAAGGCGGATCCCCGGACAGCGGGGGAGAGGACCACCTCGAAAGCGCGGCTGGACCGGGGGCGTGGTGCACTCGGACCCGCGCTGGAACTGGTGCACACCGGGCGGGCACCGACCCGCGCCGTGCTCACCGCGGAACTCGGGGTCACCCGGGCGACGGCGGGGGCGGTGGCCGCCGAGCTGGAGGCGCTCGGGCTGATCCGGGTGGACGCCCGGCCGGGCGCCGCGGCCGGCTCCCAGGGCCGGCCCTCGCACCGGCTGGAGGTCGCCGAGGACGGCCCGGTGGCCCTCGCCGCGCAGGTCCACGCCGACGGCTTCCGGGCCGCGCTGGTCGGTCTCGGCGGGCGGATCGTGGCGACCGCGCCCGGCTGCGAGACCGTCGACGCAGACCCGGCGAAGGTGCTCGGTTCGGTCGTCGAGGCGGGCGCGGAACTGCTGCGCACCACCGGCCGCCGCTGCGTCGGCGCCGGACTCGCCGTGCCGTCCGCCGTGGCCGAACCGGACGGCCTCGCGCTCAACCCCCTGCACCTGGCCTGGGCCGTCGGCGCACCGGTCCGGCGGATCTTCGCGGAGTGCGTCCGCGCCGCGGGCATCACCGGCCCGGCCTTCGCGGGCAACGACGTCAACCTCGCCGCGCTCGCCGAACACCGGCACGGCGCCGGGCGGGGCGCCCGGGACCTGCTGTGCGTGGCCACCGGTCACCGGGGCGTGGGCGGCGCGCTGGTGCTGGACGGCCGCCTGCACACCGGCAGTTCGGGTCTGGCCCTGGAGGTCGGTCACCTCACCGTCAACCCGGAGGGCAGACCCTGCCACTGCGGCAGCCGCGGCTGTCTGGACGTCGAGGCCGACCCGCTGGCCCTGCTCGTCGAGGCCGGCCGCGAGCCGGGCCCCGAGGTGTCCCTGCTCCAGCAGGCCGACGACCTGCTGCGCACCCAGTACGCCGACCCGGCCGTCCGTACGGCTGCCGAGGCCCTGATCGACCGGCTGGGCCTGGGCCTGGCCGGCCTCGTCAACATCCTCAACCCCGACCGCATCATCCTCGGCGGCCTCCACCGCACCCTCCTGGACGCCGACCCCGGCCGGCTGCGTGCGGTCGTCGCCGACCGCAGCCTGTGGGGACAGAGCGGCGGCGTACCGATCCTGCCCTGCACGCTCGACCACAACAGCCTCGTCGGCGCGGCCGAACTGGCCTGGCAGCCGGTGCTCGACGACCCGCTCGGGGCGCTGCGGTGACCGCTTCGGCCGTGGAGATCCTGCCCGTCCGGCGCATCCGCCTGGTCGAGTCGGCCCTGCCGGAACTGTCGGACCGCCACCGCTCGGCGATGGACCACGCGTGGGAGGCGGCCGTACGCGCCACCCCGGCCCTGTTCGACGGCCCGGTGGCCGCGCTGACCGGGCTCGAACGGGACGGCGCCGACGGGCTGGTGCTGTCCTGGGCGCGGGCCACCTACCGGTACCGGGCGCTGCGCCAGGTGCCCGACGCTCCCGCGTACGCGTCCCTGTTCGTGTCCGTGGCACAGCCGGCCGACGACGGACGCCTGACGGTGGGCCGGATGGCGCGCTCCACCGCGGCTCCGGGCCGCTGGCAGCTGCCCGGCGGCACCGTGGAACCCCCTGACGGTGACAGCGAGTTGGACCTCACGACGCTGCGGGCGCACGCGGCCCGCGAACTGGCCGAGGAGACCGGCTCCGACACCCCGGCCGACGCTCTGAGGCCGTGGCTGACCACCCGCGGCGGTCGCGGCAGCGTCGGCGTCGTGTTCACCGCCCCGCCGCGCCCCGCGGAGGAGTTGTACGACCGGTACACGGAGCTGGTGAAGACGGAGACCGCCCAGGGCCGCGAGCCCGAGTTCGACCGGATCGAACTGCTCGGCTCGACCACCGATCTGGAGTCGCTCGACGGACCGCACGTCGACTATCTGCGGCCGGTACTCGGCGCCTACCCGCCCGCCTGAGCCGTCAGGCTCCACAGGCCGCCACCAGCGGACGGCGCAGATCCGCCCGACGGAGGCCCACGACGTGGCGTACACGGTCGACAACTGCTCCCGCACGGCCCGCCTCGGCGCCTTCCGCTGGGGCCCCGCTTCCAGGCCGCGTACGAGCACATCGCCCTGCATGGCCGCCAACTCCCCACCCCAAAGGGGCGCGGGGAACTGCGTGGCCGGCCATGGACGATCCGCAGCCGCCGAACGACAGAACCACGCGGGGCGCTCAGGCAAGGACGATCACCGCCAGTCGACCGCGAACGCCCGCCCAGGATGCTCGGCAAGCATCCGCTCCACCAGCTCCGCACCCAACTCCACCTCAAGCCGCGGCCGAGCCCTGCGCAGCAGATACGGCATGCCGGGCCCGCCATCGACGGAACGGCCGCCGGCCACCACGGTGTCGCCGCCGAGCAGCAGCCGGTCGCCGAAGCCGGCCTCCGCCAGGGCCCGTACCGCCTCCGGCATCCGCCAGTCGGTGGCGTGATGGGCGTGGGAAGGCCCGTCGAAGGCCAGCCAGCAGCCCGACGCGGCGGCCTGGCGCTGCACCACCGGGTCGGGGGAGCGGTTCAGATGGCCGAGGATCACCCGGTCACCGGGCACGCCTAACTCGCCGCACAGCAGATCGAGTACGTCCAGCGCACCGGTGCCCAGCTCCAGATGCACGGCGATGGGCGCGCCGGTGGCATGGTGCGCCTCGGCCGCCGCCGTCATGGTCCAGCGGGCGTGCGCGTCGAGCGCGTGGAAGCCGCCCGCCACCTTGATCAGACCGGCGCGCACCCCGGTCGTACCGATACCCTCGGTCAGCTCGGACACGAACAGCTCGGCGAGGCCGGAACCGCGCAGCCTGCCGAGCAACTCGGCGTCGTAGTGGGCGGCTTGGTGCAGTCCCGTGGCGCACACCAGCCGCACACCGGTGGTCCGGGACAGCTCCGCAAGCTCCGCCGTCCGCCGTCCCATCCCGTACGGCGTCCACTGGACCACGGCCGCTCCGCCCGCCGCCCGGAACGCGGCCAGTTCGCCTCGCGCCGCCGCCACATCGTCCAGCTCCTGTCCGGGCATCTGCCGGCTGCGCAGGAAGAGATGGTCGTGCGCGTCGCACACACCCAGCTCCTCGGGCGGGATGTCGCCGAGGACCGTGCGGACCTGGCTCACCACTGCCGCCCGCGCGGGAGCCGGTCCCGGCCGGGTGCGGACAGGTGCAGCACCTGGAAGAGGTCACCGTCAGCCTTCGGCGTGTCGTGCTCCCAGAGCGAGAAGTGCACCAGCTCCCAGGCCCGCGTGTCGACCGCGGACGCCGCCAGCACCGCGCCGTCCTCCGCCGCCAGCCGCCCGGTCTCGGCCGCCGCATCCGCCATGAAGGCCGCCAACTCCACGCCCTCCGGCACCGGCTGACGTCGGCGCACGGCGAACGAGGGTGCGGAACCGGTGGCGGAACCCTCCTCGAACGCCAGACCGGTCCACTGCCGTATCGCGGGCCGCCCGAAGTCGTCGACGGGCCCCTGGAAGGCCCCTCCCCACAGGAAGCCGTTCATGCCTTCCATCGTGTTCCAGAGATAGAACGGCCCGTACTGGTTCACCGGCGAGCCATGCACCCCGCGCTCGCGCAGCACATACGTCTTGATGCCGAGGCCGTCCCAGTCGTCCAGCAGATGGGCGACACGGGCGACGCGGGAGCGGATCACGCCCATGTCGTAGTCCGCGGGCAGGGTGAACTCGTACTGCATGGCATGCATGTCGGAACCTCTCAGTTTTCCTGTCCGGGACTGCGGGGCGCGAGCAGGGAGAGCAGGCCCCGGACGCCGGCGTCGAAGGCGGCGGGGGAGCCGGAGGCGCGGGCGAGGACATAGCCGCCCTGCACGGTCGCGAGGACGGCCGCGCCGATCTCCTCTCCGTCCAGCGAGGGTGCGAACTGCCCCTGCCGCTTGCCCTCTTCGACGATCTCGGCGATCCGCTCCCGGATCCACGCGATCGTCTCGTCCACCGGCGCGCGCAGCTCGTCGCTGGCGATGACGTCCGGGTCCATGGTCAGCCGGCCGATGGGGCAGCCGCGCAGCACGTCACGCTCGCGCAGCAGATACGCCTCGATCCGCTCGTACGGCGTGCCCGGCCCGCCGAGGACGCGCTCCGCCGTGGCGCGCAGTTCGTCGGCGGTGCGCCGGATCGCCGCCAGGGCGAGATCCGGCTTGCCCTTGAAGTGGTGGTACATGCTGCCCTGGCCGGCGCCCGCGCGCTCCAGGATCGCCTTGGGGCTCGTGCCCACGTACCCGCGCTCCCACAACAGCTCACGGGTGGACTCGATCAGTCGTTCCGGGGTGCTCATGAAACTAGTGTACATACTAGTAGTTACAGTTTGTCGGTCCGGAGGGAGCAGGCGCACCCCACCGTCGTACTCCCGCGGAGGTACGCACACTGCCGCCAACCGCGCGACGCCCCGGACCCTCTGCCGGAGGGAGTCTCGTGGCATCCCCGGAGACCGGGGAAGACCGAGCCGACAACGGAGATGACCCGAGATGCAGAACCTGGCCGACTGGGGCGGCGGACCCGGCCCGTGGATCCTGTTCTTCCCGCTGATCTGGGCGGCCGTCGTGATCGGCGCCGCCACGATCCTGCGGCGCACCGGCCTGCGCGGCCGCGGCGGCCCCTGGCGTCCGAGGGACGGGGGACGGCCCGCGGGCGACTCGCCGCTCGCGGTGCTCGGCCGCCGTTTCGCCTCCGGCGAGATCGACGAGGACGAGTACTGGCGCCGCCTGTCCGTCCTTGAGGAGCAGTTCGGCCGCGCGGGAAGGGGAGGCGCGGCATGACCACGACGACCGCACCGCAGGCCGCGGCCCGGGTGGTGGTCGCGGTCAAGGTGTACGGCGGCGGTGACACCGCCGTACGCGCCCTGGCAGGCGTCGACGTCTCCTTTCCCGCTGGACGCCTCACCGCGATCATGGGCCCATCGGGCTCCGGCAAGTCCACCCTCACGCGCTGCGCGGCCGGCCTCGACACGCTCACCTCCGGCGCCGCCTGGATCGGCGACACCGAGCTCGGCGGCTCGACGACCGCCGCCTGACGCTGCTGCGCCGCGACCGGGTCGGCTTCGTCCTCCAGGCGTTCACCCTGGAACCGACGCTGACCGTCGCCGGGAACATCACCCTGCCGCTGGACCTGGCCGGGCGGCGCGGCGACCGGGAGTGGACCGACGCGCTCGTCGACGTCATCGGGCTGCGCGACCGGCTGCACCCAACGGCCCGCGGAACTCTCCGGTGGCCGGCAGCAACGCGTGGCCGTCGCACGGGCCTTCACCGGGCTGACGTGGTCTTCGCCGACGAGCCGACCGGCACCCCCGACTCCCGCTCCGGCGAGGAGGTCCTCGGCCTCCTCGGCTCCGCCGTACGCGACATGGACCGTCCCGGCGTGGCCGCCGCCGCCCCGGACATCCAGGGCGCGGGCCAACTCGTCGCCTTCGACGGACAGCCCGTCGGACGCCGGGGACCGCCCACGCCGGCCGGCAACTGAACGGGCCTGTTGCGGGCCGTCGGCCAGGCCCGTGCCCAACTGCGGGCCATGGTCCGCTGGGAGTCGGTCCTGGTCGCCGCGTTCGGCACGGTCGGCGGGCTCGGCCTCGGCGCCTTCCTGGGCTGGGTGCTGGCGAAGGCCTCGGACGGCGCGAGCGACACCGCGTTCGCCTTCGCCCTACCGCCCGCGCGGCCGGCCGAGGTGGCCCTCGGCGGTCTCTCCGCCGGCGCCCTCGCCGGCTGCCTCCGGGCCCGGCGCGCGGCCCGGCTGGACGTGCCGCGGGCCATCGCGACGGAGTGACTGCGTCGCATCCGCCGAGGCGCCTGCTCGTCGGGTCGCTTGAGAGCGTGCGCGAGTGTGGGGCGTGCCTGGCTTTCTGGGGGCAGCGCCTGCTCGTCGGGTCGCTGGAGGCGGTGCGCGGGTGCGGGTCCGCCGCGGCTGGTCGCGCGGTTCCCGGCGCCTCTCGGGGAACTGCAGGGCCGCCGGCGACAGGCGCCTGACCGGCGGGAGGCTATGTCCCGGACAGGCCTGACGCGTGCGCCACCGCGGGAGCGGGAGCCGCGATGCCGACCGGAGTCACGGCGGCACCCTGCGCGACGGCGGCCAACGGTACCGCGGAGCGGACAGGGGTGGCCCTGGCCGTCGGCCGTGGCTCCGTCCTACGGCGCGGCGCACTCGCCGGATGCGGCCGCACGACCGTCGGCGCGGGCAGCGTGAACCAGACGACCTTGCCGTTCTCGCCGTCCGGCCGCGCCCCCCAGCTCTCGCTGACCGCCGCGACCATGGCCAGTCCCCGACCACACGTGGCCAGCGGGCCGGCGTCGGGCGGGTCCATGGCGTCGGCAGGAACCGGAAGCCGTGGATCGTTGTCGCGCACCGAGACGGTGAGCCGGTCCGGCGCCAGTTCCAGCTCGACCGTGCACGACTTGTCGGGCCTCGCATGCCGGTGGACATTGCTCAGCAGCTCCGTCACACCGAGCGCGGCCCGGTCTATCAACGCGTCCATGTGCCAGTAGCGCAACTGCGCAGATACGATTCTGCGGACCTGGCCGATCCGCGACGGCAGAGCCTGGAGCTCCACCGTGCAGTGTCTGCTCGGGTGACTGATCACGGCTGCGACTCCCCGATGTAGAGGTCCGAACGGACCGGAAGAACACGGAGAAGAACGGATCCAGCAGGGTGCTTGCGTCCAAACGTCCGCCTGCTGTCATGGCCGGCGGGCTGGTTCGCAGCGTTATCGCCGGTAAACCCAGAGTGACGTGAGACCAGCGTGACGCAGCGGGTGCCCGCCCGCAACTCGCCGCAACGGACCGCTGCTCGGTGTGCGCCGTACGTTCCTCAGCCGCCGCGTCCCGCGGCGCGGCGCACCGCCTCGATGAACCGCCGTGCCGCGGGCGGCCCCGGCTCGCCCGGAGCCGGGTCATGCTCGCCCAGCGTCAGCAGGTACCGCTTGCCGTTGAGGTCGGCCAGCGCCTTGTCGTCCGGCCCGAACCACGGCTTGGACGCGCGCACCGCCTGCACCGGAGCGCTGTCGATCTCGCTGCCGTAGCTGGTGAGCAACTCCAGCCTGCCGTCGTTGATCCGGACCTGCCCGGCCCGGGTGAGCGAACGCAGCCGCTTGCCGATCCGCACGCCCTTGGCCGTGAACTCAGGCTCCGCCATCCTTCGCCGCCCCCTTGCCCGTGTGCTCTCGCGATCCCGTGTGCGCCCCCGTCAGGGCCTGTCCGAGGGACGATCGTCCCGTCGCGTGCAGTCTGCCTCCGTGCGGCCGGGAGCACCAGTACACGCGGGGCGCCTGTGACAGCCGCCCGGAGCACTCCCGCCAAATGCGCCCCCGGATGCCACCCACGCCTGTGCCCCAGGGCGTCTTTGGGTGGCTCAAAGATGCGTTTATGCAGGTGGGAAGCGGTGTCAAAGATGCCTATGCTCAAGGTGCCGGCCGCGCGAGGCGTCGTCGGAGCCCAGCGTAAGGAGCACCGCCGTGAGCACCACCCACCAGACCCGGACCGGCGCGACCCTCGACGTCGACCGCAGCGACGCCGCCTACCGTGACTGGCTGAAAGAAGCCGTCCGCAAGGTCCAGGCCGACGCCAACCGCTCGGCGGACACCCACCTGCTGCGCTTCCCGCTCCCCGAGCACTGGGGCATCGACCTCTACCTGAAGGACGAGTCGACGCACCCCACCGGCAGCCTCAAGCACCGCCTCGCCCGCTCCCTCTTCCTCTACGGTCTCTGCAATGGCTGGATCCGTCCCGGCCGGCCGGTCATCGAGGCCTCCAGCGGCTCGACCGCCGTCTCCGAGGCCTACTTCGCGAAGCTGATCGGCGTGCCCTTCATCGCGGTCATGCCGCGCACGACCAGCGCCGAGAAGATCCGCCTGATCGAGTTCCATGGCGGCCAGTGCCACTTCGTGGACGACTCCCGCAAGATGTACGAGGAGTCCGCCCGCCTCGCGGTGGAGACCGGCGGCCACTACATGGACCAGTTCACCTACGCCGAGCGGGCCACCGACTGGCGCGGGAACAACAACATCGCCGAATCCATCTTCCGTCAGCTGGAGTTGGAGCGGTTCCCGGAGCCGGCGTGGATCGTCGCCACGGCCGGCACCGGCGGCACCTCCGCGACCCTCGCCCGCTACGTCCACTACATGCAGTACGACACCCGCATCTGCGTCGCCGACCCGGACAACTCCTGCTTCTTCGAGGGCTGGACCACCGGCGATCCGGACGTCACCTGCGACTGCGGCTCCCGGATCGAGGGCATCGGCCGCCCGCGCATGGAGCCGAGCTTCGTGCCCGGCGCGATCGACCGGATGATGAAGGTCCCGGACGCGGCCAGCGTCGCCGCCGTACGTGCCCTGGAGCGGGCCATCGGCCGCAAGGCGGGCGGCTCCACGGGCACCGGGCTGTGGAGCGCGCTGAAGATCGTCTCCGAGATGGTGGCCGAGGGCCGCCGGGGCAGTGTCGTCACCCTGCTGTGCGACCCGGGCGACCGCTACCTCGACAAGTACTACTCCGACGCCTGGCTCGCGGAGCAGGGCCTGGACATCACGCCGTACACGGCGGCGATCGAGACCCTGCTGACGACGGGGGTGTGGCCGGACTGAGCCGGCGGACGGGGGGGTCAGCCGAGGCGCCGGTCCAGCTTCGCGACCGCACCGCGGAAGGCGCGGCCCACCCCCGGGCGGGCGAGAGTCCACAGCAGGCGGAACGCCGCCGTACCGTCGAGCGCGAAGGTCATCTGCACCCGGGTCCCGCTGCCGGCCGGGGCAAGTCGCCACTCCTCGACCCAGGCGCGCGCTCCCGGCATGTTCGTCACGTCGACGCGATAGGCGTAGAGCTCCGGCGCCCTGGCCACGACCACCGACTCCTCGAAGCGGCCGCCGCCGCGCAGCCGCACCTGACGACCGCCACCCGCCGACCGTACGGAAGCCACCCCGGGAAACCATTCCGACCAGCCGGCCGGGTCCTCGGCCAGCGACCGGAAGACCGCTTCCGGGGCTGCGGCGATCTGCCGGGCGAACACCAGGCGAACCGGGGCAGCCTCGACAAAGTCGGCACCGACCGGACGCAGAGCATGAGCCATGGCGCGAAACCCCCTCGTGAAGTCCCTTGAAAAAACGGGGTGTTGCACCGCCAGGCTAACTGGCACGCCGTCAGATGTCGTCGGCGTTCCAGTCGTCCGCGTCCGTCTCGCCCGCCACCAGCAGCCGCGGAAGGTGCTCCGAGATCTCCGCACGGGCCTCGGTCGGCAGCCCCGCGTCGGTGACGAGCGTGTCCACCTGCCCCAGCGTGGCGAAGGAACTCAGGCCCACCGTCCCCCACTTGGTGTGGTCGGCGACCACCACGACCCGGCGCGCCGAGTGCACCAGCCGCCGGTTCGTCTCCGCCTCCGCGAGGTTCGGTGTGGACAGACCGGCCTCCACCGATATGCCGTGCACGCCGAGGAACAGCAGATCGAAGTGGAGGGCCGCGATCGCCTGGTCCGCGACCGGCCCGACCAGCGAGTCCGACGGGGTCCGCACGCCGCCGGTGAGCACCACCGTGGCCGCGCCCTGCCGCTGGCCCGAGGTGCGCTGCGCCGCGTGGAAGACGTCCGCGACCCGCACCGAGTTCGTCACCACGGTCAGATCGGGCACCTCCAGCAGGTGCTGCGCGAGCGCGTACGTCGTCGTACCACCGGACAGGGCGATCGCCGTTCCCGGGGTGACCAGCTTGGCGGCGGCCCGCGCGATGTCCTCCTTGGCGGTCAGCTCCAGACCCGACTTGGCCTCGAAGCCCGGCTCGTGGGTGCTCGCCTCGACCACGGGCACCGCGCCGCCGTGCACCTTCTCCAGCACCCCCTGACGGGCGAGGGCGTCCAGGTCACGGCGCACGGTCATGTCCGACACGCCGAGCTTGCGGGTCAGTTCGTTGACCCGCACACCGCCCCGGCGCCGGACCTCGTCCAGGATCAGGGCGCGGCGCTGCTCCGCGAGGAGGTTCTGATTCTCACTCACGTACGCTCCGGTCCTTTCGCCGCCATCCGTCCGACACGCCCGGCGCACCGCCCCCGACCAGGAGGTTCGATCCGGCCGGAGATGCGCGGGCGTCCCATCCTTTCACGGCTCGGTACGGGTTGCGCCACCTTCTGTCACCACCCACATGTGCCACGTCTGCCACATGTGCCACGGTGGTCCCCGCCGCCGTCACCCGGATCGGGGAGATTCCGTGACGAGTGGTGCACGCCGCCGTCGCAGCCGGGATCCTGAAGCCCGCATCGGCACAGGCCTTCGGGCGCGTCACGGGGGTGCGAGAACAGTGGACCGTGCACAGGAACGCACCAGCGGGCAGCACACGGACGGGGCGGCGACGCCGGAGGCCGAGCTGAAGCTGCTGGTGCACGGGGTGGGCGGGACCACCCCCGAGCAGATGCTCGGCGACCCGCGTACCGTCCGGATCACCGGCGACGACACGGCCGCCGTCTTCCGGCGCGCCGAGGACGCGGCGGCGGGGGGAGGACCCCGGGATGAGCCCGTCCAGGAGGCGTACGTCTGGTGCAACCTCACCTCCGGCGACCGCAGCCGCGCCCTGTGGCTGGTCCTGCTGCCGTTCATGGTGGTCAACCTCGCCCACTGGATGCGCCCCGCCGCAGCCGGCCGGCACCGCACGGTCCGCCTGTACGGCCTCCTGGTGCGGCTGGCCGCCCTCACCCTGACCGTGCTGCTGGTGGCCGCCGTCTGTGAGGTGGCCCTGGACCTGGTGGCCTGGCAGTGCGCCGGCGTCCATGACTGCGTCCGACGCCACTCCTGGCTGACCTTCCTCGCCCCTCATGCGTCCGCGGCCTTCGGCGGACACGCCGGCTGGTGGAGCCTGCCCGGCCGCCGGCTCGCCCTTGCCGCGCTGGTGCCGGCCGCGCTGACCGGCCTGCTCTGGTACCTCTCGCACCGCACCTGGAGCGCGTACGAGTCCCACCAGCCGCTGTCCGACGACCGAGAACCGGACACCGACGCCAGCGCGCTGGCCATGCCCGGCTTCTGGTACGGGCGCCGCCTCGTGGCCCGGCTGCGCGCCGCGCACACCGCGGCGGCTCTGCTGACCGTCGCCGCCGCCCTGGCGACCCCGGCGGCCCGCTTCGACCACCGGCCAGGCGGCCCCGCCGTCCTGGAGGCCGTGAGCCGGCTGCTCACCGCGGCCCTGCTGGCCTGGGCGGCGGTGGTGGTGGGCGTGGTCTGCCGCCGGGGCCGCAGCGAGATGCGCCTCGATCAGCAGGCCGACCGGCACCTCGTACGCCTCCTGCCGCTGGGCGCGCTCACCCTGCTGCTGCTCACGGCCGGCTACGCCGGCTGGGCCCGCCCCGGCTGGCGGTCCACCGGACGGCTGGCGGGCGACCCGGCCTTCGGCGCCCTGATGCTGGTCCAGGGGTTGCTGGTCGTCGCGCTCGCCGTGGTGGCCCGCTGCCTGTACCGGCGCACTCCCGATCCTCGCGCCGGGATGCGCGGCCTCGGCGGACCGGCCGTCGCGCTGCTCGCCTGCGCACTGGGCGGTGTGATGTCCGGCGGGCTCGCGCAGCGCGTCGCGGACTGGCTGGACGGCACCCGCGCCCTGCTCCCCGGCCCGCCCCTCCTGCTGACCTGGCAGGCGTCCACGATCCCGCCGGTGCTCGCGGTCCTTCTGCTCCTCGCCGCCGGGCTGGGGGCGCACACCGCCCGGCTGTCCCGCGCCGAACGCGACCGCATCCGCCACGAGCACCCCGGCGAACCCGAAGACCCGGGCCGTACCCGCGCCATCGCCCATGTCCGCGCGATGGCCACCCTCACCGACCGGGCACCCCTCGTCGTCGCGGTGCTCACCGCCACCACCCTGCTGCTCGGCGGTGTGGCGCTGGCCGGCGCGCTGACCACACGCACGACGCCCGACGGAGCGGCTCGCCGCACCTACGACGCCCTCCAGGCCGGCGCCGAGATCTCGCAGGCGCTGGGCTCCTGGCTGATCGGACTCGGTTTCGTCCTCTTGGTGACCTGGGGAAGGCGCGCCTACAAGGACGCCTCGGCACGGCGCACGATCGGCATCCTGTGGGACGTCGGCACCTTCTGGCCACGGGCCGCGCATCCCTTCGCACCGCCCTGCTACGCCGAGCGCGCGGTGCCGGACCTGACCTGGCGCATGGCGAGCTGGACGCGTCGCACCGGAGGCCGTCTGGTCCTGTCCGGTCACTCCCAGGGCAGCGTCCTGGCCGCGGCCGCCGCCTGGCAGCTGCCCCCGTCCGTGCGCGGCCGGATCGCGCTGCTGACCTACGGCTCCCCGCTGGAGCGCCTGTACGGCCGTTGGTTCCCGGCCCACTTCGGACCGCCCGCGCTCGCCGCCCTGCACCGCGACGTCGCCTGCTGGAGCAACCTCTACCGCCGTACCGACCCCATCGGCGGCCCCGCCCGTGTCCCCGACGACGCGACCCCAGAGGTCGACCACGCCCCTCTGCGGGACCCGCTCGCCTACGGCCGCACGCCCGAGCACCCTCTCCCGGCGCCCATCCTCGGTCACTCCGACTACCAGGCGGACCCGGCCTTCGCCCGCGCACGGGCCCGCCTGCTGAGCCGGCTGCGCCCGGAGCTGCCGGGCCCGCGCCCCGAGCCGCCGGCCCCGCGGTGAGACCCGGCCGGGCCGTGTGCTCGACGTACCCGGTCAGGGCAGCTCCGGCAGGTCCTCCGCGAACAGCAGGGTCAGGTCGTCGGTGCTGGGGTCGTCCAGCTGGGCGACACGGCCCGCGTGCCGTTCCACCATCGCCTCGAAGGTCTGCCGGGCGGTACGGCCGTTGCCGAACGCCGGGCCTTTCGGGATGGCCGTGAAGTACGTCAGCAGCGCCTCGGACGCGCCCGGCGCCAGCCGGTACTCGTGCTCGTCGGCCTGCTGCTCCACGATCCTGAGCAGCTCCTCGGGGCCGTAGTCGCCGAAGGTGATGGTGCGGGAGAAGCGGGAGGCCACTCCGGGGTTGACGGACAGGAAGCGCTGCATCTCCGCCGTGTAGCCGGCGACGATCACCACCACCGCGTCCCGGTGGTCCTCCATCAGCTTCACGAGCGTGTCGATGGCCTCCTTGCCGAAGTCACGTCCCCCGTCCTCCGGGGACAGCGCATACGCCTCGTCGACGAACAGCACACCGCCGCGGGCCTTCTCGAACGCCTCCTGGGTGCGGATCGCCGTGGAGCCGATGTGCTCACCGACCAGGTCCACCCGGGACACCTCGACGAGATGGCCCTTCTCCAGCACGCCGAGCGAGGCCAGGATCTCGCCGTAGAGCCGGGCGACCGTCGTCTTGCCGGTGCCGGGGGAGCCGGTGAAGACCAGATGCCGCTTGACCGAGGCCGCCTTCAGGCCCGCCTGCTGCCGCCGCCGGCCCACCTCGATCATGTCGGTCAGCGCCCGCACCTCCCGCTTGACGCTCTCCAGGCCCACCAGCGCGTCCAGTTCCCCGAGCACGTCCTTCGAGGTCCGCACCGGCTCGTCCGGCGCGGCGGCGATCAGCGGCTCCTGCTCCGTGCTGCGCTGCCCGGGGATCGAACCGAGCAGCCCGGGGGAGTGCGACACCGTCTGTACGACGGTCTCCCGGGCCGGGGACCGCCGCAGACCGCCGCTCTCGTCGCTGGTGCAGTCCTCCACCACCGGACCCGTCCCGGACCCGGCGTCCGGGCCCGCGTCCGCGAACTCGTAGCCACCGCGCGCACAGCGCTCCGTGCGGCACCTGCGCAGCGTCGCACGACAGCCGTCGATCACATGGAAGCCGTAGCCGCCGCTGCCGCTGACCCGGCAGTTCAGAAAGCTTCCGCGACCGCCCGCGGAGATGTAGAACCCCGCCTCGGCGGGGGAGTCGACCGTGCAGCGTTCGATGGTCGGGTCGGCGCCCTTGGTGACGATCACACCGGTCTGGGTGCCGTCCAGGGTGCAGTTGTTCAGCGTGCCGCCGCTGCCGTGGTCGCGGAACCACGCTCCGGTCGCCGCGTCCCTGATCCGGCAGTCGTCCAGCTGCGCGGTGGCCCCGTCGCTCACCGACACCGCGGTGTTGCGCACCTGCGACAGGTCGCTGTCCACGACGTCCGCGCGCGAACCGCGGTCCAGCACGAACAGGGCGTCCGGCACGTCGTGCACCCGGCAGGAGTCGAGGACGGCGGTGGCGCCGTCGCTGACCCACACCGCGGGATAGTCCCCTGTGCTGTCGAAGATCTCGCACTGGTTGGCGTCCACCCGGGTGCCCGGGTCCCACACCGACAGGCCGTTGCGCCCGAACTGACGGACCGTCGTCCGGGTCAGCGTGAGCACCGAGCGGGAGCGCAGGTCGACCGCGTTCTCGGGAATGTCGTGGATGCGGCAGTCGGCGAGCGTGAGCACCGCGTCCGTGTCCAGGGTGACACCGTCGGCGGTGGTGCGGTGCACATCGCAGTCGGTCAGCTGCGCCGTCGCCCGCTGGGTGACCTGGACGCCGGAGCCGCGGACCTCGTAGATCTCGCAACCCACCGCCTCCAGCGACGAGTTCTCGCCCGTCGCGGTCAGCCCGGTCCCGGAGGCATGGTGCACCCGGCAGCGCTCCAGGCGTGGGCGGGCACCGCCCCGCACGGCCACCCCCGCCTGCCCCGCCGCGACGACCTCGCACTCCTCGAACACCCCGCTCGCGCCGTCGAGTACGGCGATGCCGATGCCGGCCGGGTTGTCGATCGTGCAGCGGCGCACGGTCGGGCGGGCGCCGCCGCGCACCTCGATACCCGCCGCGGACCGGGTGACGATCCGCACGTCCAGCAGCTCGGGCATGCCCTCCTCGACCAGCAGCGCGGGCGCCGCCGCGTCCTGCCCTTCCACATGCAGGTCCTGCACCACGGCCGAGGCGCACACGGTGAGCGGCACGCCGTCCGCCGGCGCGATCCGCACCGAGCCGGGGGACCCCTCCGGGCCACGGAGCGTCACGGCCCGCTGGATGACGAGGTTTTCCCGGTAGGTGCCCGGGGCGATGGTGAGGACGTCGCCGTCGGTGGCGGCCTCCAGGGCGGCGGCGAGCGAGGCGTACTCGCCCGTGCGGCGCCGCCACCGCGACGTACCGGTGTGCGTCACCTGGACCGTGCCCTGTGCCATGGCGTTGCTGTGCCCCCACCTCGTCGTACTGACGGCTCGCTGCCGCAGGGGCCGCGCCGTCGGTGCCGGGACCGCGACCGTGCTCAGCCCCTGGGGCTGGTGCGCGTTCGCGCTCCCGAAGGTGCGTGCCTGTGCGGTTCGCTCGTCCGCGGGTTGTCGCCGAAAGGGCTTCGGCCGGTCCACCGTAGCGCGTGCGTGCAGGGTGAGTTGACCAGAGCCGGAAGGCCGTCAGCTGCCGGTGCCCGCCTTGCCCCAGTCCGGGCCGGCCCGGTCCCAGGCCTGGTCCCAGCCTGCGTACCGGCTGCGGACCATGCGCCAGACGGTCAGCCGCCGGGCGGCTTCGACCAGGCCCGTGGCCAGCAGGGCCGCGCCGGTCCCGGCGAGCACCGCGTGTGTCGTCGCGGTGGGGGAGTCCAGCGGGCGGGTCGTTATTCGGCCCTGCGGGTCCGTCCAGAGCCTGAACCGGTCTCCCGTGCGCGGGGACTTGAGGTCCGCCAGCGCCGGGCCGTGCCGGTGGCTGCCGTCCGGTGCGGTCCAGTCCGCCAGAACACGGCGGTGGGTCTCCCGCGCCGGCGAGACGTCGGGGTCGGTCTCCCGCGGGACCTCGCCCAGGTCACGCACCACCGTGGCCGTGACGAGGTGGCGCGTGCGCTGCTGCTCGCGCACGGACCGCTGCAGCGAGTGCTGGGCGGCGGCGCCGACCAGCCATCCGGTCACGGGCGCGGCCACGGCGATCAGCACGAGCGCCATGAGAGCCACCCACGCCTCGGCCAGATCGGTCGTGCGGCACAGCGGATTGTGCCGCCAGCGCCACAGGCCACTGATCGCCCGCATGTCCCCACCCCCTTCCGCTCCGTCATAACCCCCGGCACGGGCACGCATCCACGGCCCGGTGCAAGAGAGAGCGACATCACGTCAGCCGCGGACGGTCCCGCACGCGGCCTCTCAGGAATCTTTCGTGTCCTCCCAACGACGGGGACCCGCCCCCGGTTCCCCGGCGTCGAGCCGAGACGGGTGCTACTCCAGCACCCGGACCGGGTCCCCGACCCTGATCGTGCCGGTCGAGAGGGGCACGAGGTTCTGGCCGAAGACCAGCCGTGCGCCGACCTTGCGATGGCGCGCCAGGGTGCGCAGGGGCTCCCGGCCGCGCACGGCGGTGTCCTGGTCGACGGTGGTGACGACACAGCGTCCGCTCGCCTTCGCGACCCGGAAGACCACGTCGCCGACCGATATCTGCGACCAGCTGTCCTCCGCCCAGGCCTCGGCGCCGGCGACGACGACGTTGGGCCGGAAGCGGTTCATCGGCAGCGGGCCCTCCTGGGCCTGGGCGCCCTCGGCCATCAGGGAGTTCAGGGCGTCGAGGGAGGCGGTCGTGGTGACCAGCAAGGGGTAGCCGTCGGCGAAGCTCACCGTCTCGCCGGGCAGGGCGTACTCGGGATCGACCGGGCGGCGGGTGGCCGGATCGTCCATGTGCACCAGGCGGACGTCCGTCCGCAGATAGGCGCTGCACCAGGTGTGTGCGGCCGAGGCTGCCGGAACCGCCTCGACCTTGGTGCCGAAGACGTTCACCGGCACGGTGCCGGCCGGCTCGGGCACCGACACCGTCAGCGGTGCGCGACCGGGCGCGGACAGACGAACGCCGCCGCCGGGCAGAAGCTCGGCGGCGGCCAGCGCGAGGCGCGGCTGTTCGCGCTGAGTGACGACCTTTCCCCCGTCGTCGATCAGTGTCCAGCGCCGGTCTCCGGTCAGGCCCCAGGGCTCCACCACAGCCTCCCGGGGTGCCTGACCCCGGAACGCCTTGACCGGATGGACGTGAATCGACTGCACCTCGGCGTTTTCCATGACGCCATCGTGCCAGGAGGCACCGACAGCGCCGGTGCGCCGGTCAGTAGCCGCGGTACTGCTGGTTGTTGTACGGGTCCTGGTAGGGGGCCGGCACGGGCCGCGGCGCGGCCGGGCGCATCGCCTCGTATCCCGTGCCCATCCCCACCGGGCGCTGCTGCTGAGGAGCCTGCGGACTGGGGTAGCCCCGTGGAGCGCTCGCCTGCTGCGGGATGTACGCCGTGGGTGCCTGCTGCAGCGGTGCGGGCTGCGGCATCTGCGGATAGCCGTAGGCGGGGGCCTGCGGGGAGGGAGCCGCCGGGAGGGCGGGGAGCGCCGACGGCAGAGCGGGCAGGCTGCTGCCCGTGTCGTAGGCGGCGGGGACCCGGATCGGGGCGATCTGCGGGGTGCCCCGCTCGGCCACGAGCGAGTCGTAGATCGGGGTGTCCGGGAAGGAGGCGGAGTAGTAGCCGCCACCATAAGTGGAGCGGGGGGAGGTCATGGCACATAAGTTAAGCCCACGATGTGCTCGTTGGGGAGACCGATAAGAGGGTTGTTTTCCGTGCCTGCAGTGACCGGGGATCCCCAATCCGAGCGAACTCGGCAAAAATGGACGTCGGCCGACGCTTTAATCGTGTAAAGGGCGAGCTCCTGCGGGGTTACCGCCAGTTGACCAGCGATCTTCCTGTGCCGGTCATGGGCGCCTGCCGTACCCGGGAATAGGTTGTCCGGGTACGGATCACCTGGACGACCCGGGGGTGCCCGGAAGCCGACACGGATGGGGGCGGACATGTCAATGCCGAAAGGGTCGAACACGCCGGTGCCGACCACGGCCCTGCGCGTCGAACTGGGCTGGCGCTCGGGACCCGGGGTGCCCGACGCGGACGCCTCCGCACTCCTGCTCGCCTCCGGAAAGGTCCGCTCCGACGCCGACTTCGTCTTCTACAACCAGCCCGCCCACCCCTCCGGCGCGGTGCGTCACGAGGAGAAGAGGACCACTGGCGCGGGCGTGGCGGACACCCTTTCTGTCGACCTCGCGCGCGTGGAGGGCACGATCGAGCGGATCGTTCTCGCCGCCTCCGCCGACGGCGGGACCTTCGGACAGGTCCCCGGCCTCTACATCGAGGTGACCGAGGCCGTGACCGGGCGGACGGTGGCCCGCTTCGACAGTCCGGGCGCGACCGTCGAGACGGCCTTCGTACTCGGCGAGTTCTACCGCCGCCAGGGCGCGTGGAAGTTCCGCGCCGTCGGCCAGGGCTACAGCAGCGGACTCGAAGGCCTGGCAACGGACTTCGGCATCACCGTGGACGAGCCCCAGCATGCCGCACCGCCCGCCGCGGCGGCCCCGGTCACACCGCCCCCGCCGCCCGCGGCGGCCCCGGCACCCCCGCCCGTGCCGCCGGCGCCCCTGGCCCCTCCCGCGGCTCCTTCGGCCCCCGCGCCCCAGCCGGTGCGCCTGTCCAAGGTCACCCTCACGAAGACAGCGCCGTCCGTCTCGCTCGCCAAGCAGGGCGGCACCTCCGGAGCCATGCGGGTGAACCTCAACTGGCAGATGGGCAAAGAACTTCCGGGCTGGGGCAGGTGGGGAGGCGGGCAGGGAGACATCGACCTCGACCTGTGCGCCCTGTACGAACTGGCCGACGGCCGCAAAGGTGTCGTCCAGGCCCTCGGCAACGCCTTCGGGTCGCTGCACCGGCCGCCGTACATCCACCTGGACGGCGACGACCGCACCGGCGCCGTGGCGAGCGGCGAGAACCTCAGCATCAACCTCGACCACGCCGGGGACTTCCGGCGCATCCTCGTCTTCGTCACCATCTATCAAGGCGCCGGCTCCTTCGCCGACCTGCACGCCACCGTCACCCTCCAGCCGCAGCACGGCGCCCCGATCGACTTCTCGCTCGACGAGTGCACCGTCCCCTCCACGGTGTGCGCGCTCGCCCTGATCACCAACACCGGCGGCGACCTCCTCGTACAGCGCGAGGCGCGGTACCTGGTGCCGGAGCGCGGCGTCAGCCCGCAGCGCACCATGGACCGCGCCTACGGCTGGGGGATGAACTGGACGCCCGGCCGCAAGTGACCGGGCTCAGCCCTCGTCGGGCACGGCGTCGGGACGCGCGTACGTGCGGCCCTTCCAGGCGGCCCCGCGCCCCCGGTAGTGCTGCACGGCCGAGTCGACCGTCATCAGCAGGTACAGCAGCGCGGTGAACGGCAGCAGCGGTGCCAGCCACCTCGGCTGCCGGTAGTAGCGCAGCATCGGCAGATACGTCCCCGCCATCACCGCCCACGCCACAGCGCCGGTGACGGCCGTCGGCGTGGCGCCGGCCGCCGCCCCCACGGCCACCGCGGCGGGCGGTACCAGGTAGACCAGCGCGAGCCCGGCGACCGTACCGAGGAGCAGCAGCGGGTTGTGGCGCAACTGGGCGTAGGCGCTGCGCGAGACCATCCGCCACAGGTCGTGCAGCCGCGGATACGGCCGCACACTGTCCACTCGGTCGGCCAGCCCCAGCCAGACGTGCCCTCCGGCGCCCTTCACCGCACGCGCGAGCGCCACGTCGTCGATGACGGCGTGCCGGATGGCCTCCGGGATGCGCGCCTTCTCCGCCATCCCGGTGCGCAGCAGGACACAGCCGCCCGCCGCCGCGGCCGTACGCGCGCCCTTCCGGCCGATCCACCGGAAGGGGTACAGCTGCGCGAAGAAGTACACGAACGCCGGGACCACCAGCCGCTCCCATACGCTCTCCACCCGCAGCCGCGCCATCTGCGACACGACGTCGAAGCCCCCGGCACGGGCCGCCGCCACCAGCGTGCGCAGGCTGTCCGGAGCGTGCGCGATGTCCGCGTCCGTCAGCAGCAGATACTCGGGGTCACGCGCGCGTGCCAGACCGATACCGTGCCGCACCGCCCACAGCTTGCCCGTCCAGCCCGCCGGTGGTTCGCCCGGCGACCCCACGGTCAGCGGCAGTCCTTCGCACCGCCGGGACAACTCGCGCGCCAGCTCCCCGGTGCCGTCGGTGCTCCCGTCGTCCACCAGGAAGACCTCGGCCCGGCCCGGATAGTCCTGCGTCAGCAGCGACGGCAGGCTCTCGGGCAGTACGGCGGCCTCGTCGCGGGCCGGTACCACCACACAGACGGACGGCCACGCGTCCGGTTCCCGGCGCGGCGGCAGCCGGACGTCCGTGCGCCAGAAGAAGCCCTGGCACAGCAGCAGCCAGCACCAGGCGGCCAGCGACACGGCGGTGATCCACAGCAGGGCGCTCACCCCCGCAGTCTGCCCCACCGGAGAGGGCCGCAAGGCCCGATCGTCTATCGTGGCCGGGTGAAGATCGCGCTCATGGACTCCGGAATCGGCCTGCTTCCCGCCGCCGCCGCGGTACGGCGGCTGCGGCCCGACGCGGATCTCGTGCTCTCCTGGGACCCCGACGGTATGCCCTGGGGACCACGCACTCCGGAGGACATCACACAGCGGGCCCTCGCCGTGGCCGGGGCCGCCGCCGCCCATGAGCCCGATGTCCTGATCGTCGCCTGCAACACCGCGTCCGTGCACTCGCTGCCCCAGATGCGGGCCCGCTTCGAACCGGACCTGCCGATCATCGGCACCGTGCCGGCGATCAAGCCGGCCGCGGCGGGCGGCGGCCATGTCGCGATCTGGGCCACCCCCGCCACCACGGGCAGCGCCTACCAGCGGAACCTGATCGAGCGGTTCGCCACCGGGGCGGCCGTCACCGAGGTGGCCTGCCCCGGCCTCGCGGACGCGGTGCACCACGCGGACGAGGCCGCGATCGAGGCCGCCATCGCTTCGGCCGCCGCGCGCACCCCCGAGGACGTGACCACCGTCGTCCTGGGCTGCACCAACTACGAGCTGGTCGGCGAGCGCATCCGGGCAGCCGTCCAGCGGCCCGGCCGCCCGCCGCTCATACTGCACGGCTCCGCCGGGGCGGTGGCCGCACAGGCCCTGCGCCGGATCGGAGCGGAACCGGACCCGGCCGCCGTCGCCGACACCAGCCTCACGGTGCTGCTCAGCGGACGCGAGGCCATGCTCCCGGACACGGCTCTGGCCTACGAGGAAGGCCGTTTCCTGCAGGCGGTCAGCCCCGTCCGCTGACGGCCGCACGACCGCAGACCCGGCCCGGGGCCGCCCTGGCCCACTCGGGTCAGTCACGCTCCGCCACGGCCTACCCGCGCAGCGAAACCTGAGTAACCTCATAAACATGAGGGACCACGTCCACGCCGACGACAGCCCGAACCCCGATGTGTGGACCGGGCGCGCCACCAACCGAGTCCAGTGGCTGCTGGCGCTGGTCGGCGCGGCCTGCATGGCGCTCGGCATCGAGCTGGCGGTGGACTCGGCATGGACCGCCGGAGTCGCCCCGCTGGTGATGTCCGTCGTGGGCTGCATCGCCGCCGGTCTGCTGGTCCTCTTCGGCACGCTCGCCTTCGTGCACGTCGACCTCAAGCTCGACAAGGAGTCCCTGGAGGTCCGCTGCGGCCACATAGGGCTGCCGCGCCGCCGCATCCCGCTCTCGCACGTGGCCGGTGCCGAGTTCACCGCCCTCGTCACGCCCAGGCACTGGGGGGGCTGGGGCTACCGGTGGCGGCCCGAGAAGGGCACCGCCGTCGTCGTACGCCGGGGCGAGGGCATCGTGCTGCGCCTGTGGGACGGCCACACCTTCACGATCACCGTGGACAACGCGGAGTCGGCGGTACAGGTCATCAGGGCCCGGCTGCGGACCACCGGCTCGGGTCCGGCCCGCTGAGGGCAAGACACCGCTCAGAGCCGGGGCTCCGTGCTGTCGCGCGGCCACGGCCGCGCCGTCGCCCAGCCGGCGAGCAGCCCCGCGCCCACGGTCACCGTGGTGAAGCTCAGCGCGTTGCTCACCGTGGCGCACACGGCCAGCGCCGTCAGCGCGGCGCCGGCGGTGAGAGCCACCGGGGTGGAGCGGGGAGAGCGCCAGAGCGCGTGCAGCACCCAGCAGAACGCGGCGGCGACCAGGAAGACCCCGACGAGCCCCTGTTCCGCCGCCAGCTGCAGCAGGGCGGAGTGCGGTTTGCCGTCGGCGGACGGCGTCTGCGACGCCGTGCCGCCCAGCTCACCGAGCCGTCCCGGACCGACCCCGAGCGCCGGGTTCCGGCCCGCCAGTCGCAGGGTGTCCTGCCACAGTGCCGTCCGGTTCCCGGTCAGCCGGCCCTCGGCCACCCCGGCGAGGCCGCCCGGCAGCACGTCCGAGGCGAGCGCCCAGGTCGCCCCGGCCACCAGCGCCGCCGCCACCGCCAGACCCAGCAGGCACCCCCCACGGCGGGACACCGAGCCCGCGGCGAGCGAACACAGCAGCACGGCCGCACTCGCCACGCAGCCGGCCTCCGACCCCAGCACCGCGCCGGCCGGCACGATCCCGGCGGCCAGCACCCGCAGCGGCAGTCGCAGCCCCGGTACGGATGTCGACCAGGCGGCACAGCACGCGGCTCCGGTGGCCAGCGCAAGCAGGGCGGCCGTGCCGCCGGCGTGTCCGAGCGGTGCGGCGTACCGGGGACCGGCGGAGAGGCCGGGCAGGGCCACGGCCAGCGCGAGTCCGGCCACCGCGCCGGCGCAGGGCGCGGCCACCGGCAGCAGCGCCCCGGAGACCCGGCCGGCGGCGTGACCGGCGGCCACGGCGAGCACCGCGAGCAGGACGCCCTCGGGCCGTCCGTCGTGGGCCGCCGCAGTGATCAGCGACCATGCGGCGCAGGCGCCGAGCAGGATCATCCCCGTGCCGTCAGAAACGTTTCGTCTGTCGTCGGCCGCGTCCCCGTCCACCCCGGCCACGGGCCTCGTCTCCGTCGCCCCCACTGCCGCCCCTCGCCCCCGTCCCCGACCTTGTCTCCGGCCACGGCCGGGCACGGCGCCGGTTCCGGCCGCACTGCCGAGGCTGGGCACACCGTAGCGGCTGACGACCGGTTTGTGGACGAGATGCGACGGAAGGGTTCTTTCCGCTCCGGTGCCCGCCGCCGTACCTCGCTGTCGACGGCACAGCCCCCGCCGTACACTCACCCGGGTGACCGTCACCGCAACCTCCGTGGACCAGCAGGACCAACTCCAGCCGTCCTCCGCCTCCGGCGTACGCGGCGGCCGGCTGCTGCGCCTGGTCCCGGCCGTCGTCTCCGCGCTCTGCGGACTGCTGCTCTACGTCAGCTTCCCGCCGCGACCCCTGTGGTGGCTGGCGCTGCCCGCCTTCGCCGGTTTCGGCTGGGTGCTGCGCGGCCGCGGCTGGAAGGCGGCCCTCGGCCTCGGCTACCTCTTCGGACTCGGCTTCCTGCTGCCGCTGCTGGTGTGGACCGGCGTGGAGGTCGGTCCCGGTCCCTGGCTGGCCCTCGTCGCCATCGAGGCGGCCTTCATCGCGTTGGTCGGTGTCGGTGTCGCCGCCGTCTCCAGGCTGCCCGCCTGGCCGGTGTGGGCGGCCGCCGTCTGGATCGCGGGCGAGGCGGTACGCGCGCGTGCGCCCTTCCGGGGCTTCCCCTGGGGCAAGATCGCGTTCGGGCAGGCGGACGGCGTCTTCCTGCCGCTCGCCGCGGTGGGCGGCACGCCCGTGCTCGGCTTCGCGGTCGTGCTCTGCGGATTCGGCCTGTACGAGGCCGGCCGGCTGATCGCCGGGCGGCGCCGGACGCATGCCGTGCGGCGCGGGGCCGCTGCCGCCGCGCTGCTGAGCGTGGCCGTCCCGGTGGCGGGCGCGGTCGCCGCCCGGCCGCTGGTGAGCGACAAGGCCGAGGACGGCACCAGGACCGTCGCGGTCATCCAGGGCAACGTGCCGCGCTCGGGACTGGAGTTCAGCGCCCAGCGGCGAGCCGTCCTGGACTACCACGTACGCGAGACGCTCAAGCTCGCCGCCGACATCAAGGCGGGGAAGGTCCCGAAGCCCGACTACGTGCTGTGGCCGGAGAACTCCTCCGACATCGATCCCTACACCAATCCCGACGCGGCCGCCGTCATCGAGGGCGCGGCACAGGCGGTCGGAGTGCCCGTCTCGGTCGGCGGCGTCGTCGAGAAGGACGGCAAACAGCTCAACGAGCAGATCCTGTGGGACCCGGTCAAGGGGCCGACGCAGACCTACGACAAGCGGCAGATCCAGCCGTTCGGCGAGTACCTCCCGCTGCGCGGGCTCGTCGGCGCGATCAACAAGAACTGGACCAGCATGGTCCGGAAGGACTTCAACCGGGGCGGCACGCCGGGCGTGTTCGACATCGACGGCGCCAAGGTGGGCCTCGCCACCTGCTACGAGGCCGCGTTCGACTGGGCCGTGCGGGACACCGTGACGCACGGCGCGGAGATGATCTCCGTGCCGAGCAACAACGCGACCTTCGACCGCAGCGAGATGACCTACCAGCAGCTCGCCATGTCCCGGATCCGTGCCGTCGAGCACAGCCGCACGGTGACCGTGCCGGTGACCAGCGGCGTGAGCGCGATCATCATGCCGGACGGCAGGATCACCCAGAAGACCGGCATGTTCGTGCCCGGCCATCTCGTGCAGAAGGTGCCGCTGCGCACGTCGAAGACCCCGGCGACCGAGCTGGGCATCCTTCCGGAGATCGCCCTGGTGCTGGTCGCGGCGGGCGGGATCGGCTGGGCGATCGGGTCGGGGCTGCGCCGTCGGCGTGCGGCTGACGTGTAGCCCTGCGACCGGCACGCGCCGGCGGCATGGGGATGTACGACCGGCATCCGTCCTGCGAAACGGTGCGCAGGCTCCGGCATCCGTCCTGCGAAACGGTGCGCAGGCTCCCTGGACTGCCGGGGGAGCGCGCGCCCGGCCGGTTAGGGTCGGGCCCATGGCTACTCCTGACTTCATCCGCACGCTCCGGGCCTCCGCCGGCCGGCAGCTGCTCTGGCTCCCCGGGATCACCGCCGTCGTCTTCGACGACGAGGGCAGGGTGCTCCTGGGCCGGCGGTCCGACACGCGCAAGTGGTCGTTGATCGGCGGCATCCCGGAGCCGGGCGAGCAGCCCGCGGCCTGTGCCGTGCGGGAGGTCTTCGAGGAGACGGCGGTGCACTGCGTGGCCGAGCGGGTGGTCCTCGTCCAGGCCCTGGATCCGGTCACCTACCCCAACGGCGACCAGTGTCAGTACATGGACATCACCATCCGCTGCCGGGCCGTGGGGGGCGAGGCCCGGGTCAACGACGACGAGTCACTGGACGTGGGCTGGTTCGAGGTGGACGCGCTGCCCGATCTCCAGGAGTTCGGCCGCTTCCGGATCAAGCAGGCCATGTCCGAGGCACCCACATGGTTCGACCCTACGACTGCGGGCTGAACTATGGGTGGCCACCATATGTGGTGACGGATGGGTCCCGCTTAGGGTCGGCACATGACCTCGTCCAGCCCTCCGCCCGGCCTTCGCCCGCAGCCCCTCGCCCTCGACCTCGGCGGCCGCACCGCCCTCGTCACCGGTGCCGCCGGCGGCATCGGCCGGGCCTGTGCCCTGCGGCTCGCCGCCGCCGGTGCGCAGGTGCGGGCCGTCGACCGGGACGAGACCGGCCTGGCCGAGCTCGCCCAGCAGGCGGAACGGACCGGTGACCTCGCGGGGACCGTCGTACCGCATGTCGTGGACCTCACCGACCTCGACGCCGCCGAACGCGCCGCCGCCGGCACCGACGTGCTGGTCAACAACGCCGGGCTGCAACTGGTGCGCCCGCTCGAGGAGTTCCCGCCCGAGGTCTTCCACACCGTGCTGACCGTGATGCTGGAGGCGCCGTTCCGCCTCATCCGCGGTGCCCTGCCGCACATGTACGCACAGGGCTGGGGCCGGATCGTCAATGTGTCCTCCGTCCATGGGCTGCGCGCCTCCGCTTTCAAGTCCGCCTATGTGGCCGCCAAACACGGTCTTGAGGGCCTGTCGAAGACGGCCGCCCTGGAAGGCGCCGCCCATGGGGTGACATCGAACTGTGTGAACCCTGCCTATGTGCGCACACCCCTGGTGGAGAAGCAGATCGCCGACCAGGCGCAGGCGCACGGCATCCCCGAGGAGCGGGTGCTGTCCGAGGTCCTGCTGAAGGACAGTGCGGTACGGCGGCTCATCGAACCGGAGGAGGTCGCCGAGGCGGTGGCCTACCTGTGCAGCCCGCAGGCGTCCTTCGTCACCGGCACCTCGCTGGTGCTCGACGGCGGATGGACGGCCCACTGAAGGGCCCGGCGGCGCCCGGCCGGGGAGTTTTCCACAGGCCCGACGGGCCGGGCGGCGGATGCGGAATCCTGTGACCATGTCCCGCGATCACGTTCAGTCGGCACCCAGCGGCAGCGCCGAGGCCGCGTACCTCGCGCTGCTGGCCCGCGACGCCTCCCCGGAGGCCTACGAGCAGCCGGTGCTGCTCGCCCGTGCCGAGGGCAGACCGGCCGACCGGATCGCCGAGCTGGAACAGGCCAAGCGGCTCGCCCTGCGCGTGCGGGCCGAGCTGGAGGGACGCCGACGGCGCGAGGCGGAGCTGTCCGCGCTGTTCGAGACCGCCCACGACCTCGCGGGCCTGCGCGATCTGGACGCCGTCCTGCAGGCCATCGTGCAGCGCGCCCGCTCCCTGCTCGGCACGGACGTCGCCTACCTCACCCTGAACGACCCGGCGCGCGGCGACACCTACATGCGGGTCACGGAGGGCTCCGTCTCCGCCCGCTTCCAGCAGCTGCGCCTCGGCATGGGCGAGGGGCTCGGCGGACTGGTCGCCCAGACCACCCGGCCGTACGTCACGGACGACTACTTCAAGGACGCCCGCTTCCAGCACACCCTCACCATCGACGCCGGCGTCCGCGACGAGGGCCTGGTCGCCATCCTCGGCGTCCCCCTCATGCCCGGCCCGCACGTCATCGGCGTCCTCTTCGCCGCCGACCGCAGGGAACGCGTCTTCGAACGCGCCCAGATCGCCCTGCTCGGCTCCTTCGCCGCGCTCGCCGCAGCCGCGATCGACACCGCCCATCTGCTCACCGAGACCCGCGCGGCCCTGGCCGGCCTGGAGCGCGCCAACGAGATCATCCGGGACCGCAGCGCGGTCATCGAGCGGGCCTCCGACGTGCACGACCGGCTCGCCGAACTCGTCCTGCGCGGCGGCGGGGTGCACGACGTGGCCGCCGCCGTCTCCCAAGTCCTCGACAGCACCGTCGAGTTCACCGAGGCCGCCGCGGCACCGGCGAAGGCACTGGAGGCGTCCTGTGCCGAGGGGCACGCCGTACGACACGGCAGCGACTGGATCGCCGCCGTCGCCGCAGGCGGCGAACTCCTCGGCGCGCTGGCCCTGCGCGGGCACCCCGGCCTCGACCCCGTCGACCAGCGCACCCTTGAGCGCGCGGCGATGGTCACCTCGCTGCTTCTGCTCGCCCGCCGTTCGGCGGCCGAGGCCGAACAGCGCGTGCGCGGCGAGCTGCTGGACGACCTGCTGGAGGCGCGCGACCGGGATCCGCGCCTGCTGCGTGAACGCGCCGCCCGGCTGGACGCAGACCTGGACGCCACCCATGTCGTGCTCGCCGCCCGCCTCGACGGCCCGGCGGCCGACGCCGACGAGGAGGCCGCGGCCCGCCGTCGCCTGTGGTCGGCCGCCTCCCACCTCGCCGCGACCCGGCAGGGCCTGGCCGCGGCACGCGACGGCGGCACCGTCCTGCTGCTGCCGCTCACCGCCGGCGTCACCGCCACGGAGCTGGCCCGCCGCACGGCCGGGCAACTGGGCACGGCGGTCCACCAACCCGTCACGGTCGGCGCCTCGGCCCCGGTCACCGACCTCACCGCCCGCCCCGAGACCGTCGCCGCCGCCTACGCCGAGGGCCGTCGCTGTCTGGAGGCACTGCACCTGCTGGGCCGGGCCGGGGACGGTGCGGCGGCCGAGGACTTCGGCTTCCTCGGTCTGCTCCTGGCAGGCGACCGGGACGTCTCCGGCTTCGTCGACCGCACCGTCGGCCCGGTCGTGTCCTACGACGAGCGCCGGGGTACGGAACTGCTGCGCACCCTGGACGCGTACTTCGCCTGCGGGATGAGCCCGGCCCGCACCAAGGACGCCTTGCACGTCCATGTGAACACGGTCGCCCAGCGGCTGGAGCGGGTGGGCCGGCTGCTGGGGGAGGACTGGCAGACCCCGGCCCGCGCCCTTGAGATCCAACTGGCCCTGAGGCTGCACCGGTTGGCGGCTCCGGACAGACGCTGACCCCCCGTACGGACCTGCCGTACGGGGGCCCGGGGTGCGAAATCCCCGGTCAGGCCGTCCGTGCCTCGGCGGCGGGACCGGCACCGGCGGACTCGCCGTCCTCGGCCTCGACACGGGCGAGATCCCGGTGCCGCGTCTCCCGGGCCACGCCCACGGCGACCAGGGTCAGCACCGCGGCGGCGATCACATACAGGGCGATCGGGGTGGGGCTGCCGTAGTCGTCGAGCAGCGCGGTGGCGATGAGCGGGGCCGGTGCGCCCGCCGCCACGGAGGCGAACTGGGCGCCGATGGACGCGCCCGAGTACCGCGTCCGGGTGGCGAACATCTCCGCGAAGAAGGCGGCCTGGGGCGCGTACATGGCGCCGTGCAGTACGAGCCCGACGGTCACGGCCAGGATCAGGTACCCGAACGAACCGGTGTCCGTGAGCGAGAAGAACGGGAACATCCACAGCCCCACTCCGGCCGCGCCGAACAGATACACCGGCCGCCGACCGATCCGGTCGGACAGTGCGCCCCAGCCCGGGATGACGGCGAAGTGCACGGCGGAGCCGATGAGCACGGCGTTGAGCGCCGTCTGCTTGGAGACGTCGGCCGATGTGGTGGCATAGACCAGGATGAAGGCGGTGATGACGTAGTAGCTGATGTTCTCGGCCATGCGTGCGCCCATCGCCACCAGCACGTCCCGCCAGTGATCCCGCAGCACGGAGACGAGCGGCAGCTTCTCCGGCTCGCCCGCGCGCCGGGTCTCAGCCCTTGCCAACGCCTCCTTGAACACGGGCGATTCGTCGACGGACAGCCGAATCCACAGACCGATGAGCACGAGCACGCCAGAAAACAGGAACGGGATCCGCCAGCCCCATGCCCCGAAGGCACCGTCGGAGAGCACGGCGGTCAGCAGCGAGAGCACACCGGTCGCGAGCAACTGCCCCGCCGGCGCGCCGGTCTGCGGCCACGAGGCCCAGAAGCCGCGCCGCCGCGCATCCCCGTGCTCCGACACCAACAGAACGGCACCGCCCCACTCACCGCCGAGTGCGAACCCCTGGATGAGCCGCAGCACGGTGAGGAGCACGGGCGCGGCGGATCCGACCGTGGCGTGCGTGGGCAACAGCCCGATGGCGAACGTCGCCCCGCCCATCATCACCAGGCTCAGCACCAGCAGCTTCTTGCGCCCCAGCCGGTCACCGTAGTGCCCGAACACGAGCGCCCCCAACGGGCGGGCCGCGAACCCGACGGCATACGTCAGGAACGACAGCAGCGTCCCGACGAGCGGATCCGAGTCCGGAAAGAACAGCTTGTTGAACACCAGCGCGGCGGCCGAGCCGTAGAGGAAGAAGTCGTACCACTCGATGGTGGTGCCGATGAGACTGGCGGCGACGATTCTGGGGAGGCTGGCGGGGGGTGGGGGAGCGGTTGTTCCGGAGGCCATGTGCGCCACTTCCTCGTGTGCGGTGGGGACGGGTAGGTGTCGGCACACGGTAGGAAGATGCAGGTCAGAGGCCCATGTGGTGGGGCAACATAGTTCGAGTATTGGCTATGCGTGCCGCCACCATGCCGGCTCACGGAAGGGCGGTTCAGGGGCTCGAAGGTGGTCGAAACGAGTACTGTCCGGGACGCGCAGTTCGGGGTGATTTGACGGTGCGGTGCTGACTCCCGTGCTGGTTTGGTGCTGACTAAAAGCCCACGTCATCACCCGTCCTCACCCCTCCCGTGCTGACTTGGTGCTGACTACGCTCCGTAGAACTCGGACATCTCGGGGCTGATCGGCTCAGGGTCGTGCGCGGTAGGTGGCCGGACTGAGAGGCCGACCCGGCTTCGCCGCTCCGCAAACGTTGGGCCCGGGTATGGTCCGGAACTTAGGAGGGGGACGCGACCGGCGGTCTCCGTTGCTCGGTTGTTCCGAGGCAGGGCCGTGAGAGGTGCGGGATTGCGGTTTGGTCCGGTGGTGGTGGCGGTGGTGGTGAACGTGGACGGGGGCCGATCTGCCTTCGCGTGCATGAGGGGCACCGGCTGTGCGTGCGTGTGGCGCGGTCCTGCTTGTCGGTGACGTGCTCGAGCCAGGTGGTCTCGGGCCGGTTGGCGTCGGGGTCGGTGCCGACAAGTGCAAGGGCCGGTCGCGGGGGCAGCAGGGCCGATCGGCCCTGCTGTCCTGCAGGGCGGGTGGAGCAGGCTCGCAGTGAGGCCGAGAAGCGGTCTCGCGCCACCCGGCGCCCCCGCTGCGGCGACGCCTTTCCGGACCTGGCGCCCCATCGCCCCGGTCCATCCTCCGAGGGAGCGAAACATGGCCGCCTTGATCGTGGTCCTGGTGGTGGTGGCCGTTCTGGTCCTGATCGGGCTGGCGATGGCGATCCGGATCGTCCGGCAGTTCGAGAACGGTGTCCTGTTCCGGTTCGGCCGGCTGGTCGGGACACGCGGGCCCGGGTTGCGGTTCATCATCCCGTTCGTCGACGTCCTGCACCGCATCTCGCTGCGTATCGTCACCATGCCGATCCAGTCGCAGGGCATCATCACCCAGGACAATGTCAGCGTTGACGTCTCGGCCGTGGCTTACTTCCGTGTGGTCGACGCGGTCAAGTCGGTCATCGCGATCGAGAACGTGAACTCCGCGATCGACCAGATCGCCCAGACCACCCTGCGTAAGGTCGTGGGCCAGCACACCCTGGACGAGACCCTGTCCGAGACGGACCGCATCAACCTGGACATCCGTCAGATCCTCGACGTCACCACCACAGAATGGGGTGTCGAGGTCACCCTGGTCGAGCTCAAGGACATTCAGCTGCCTGAGTCCATGAAGCGCGCGATGGCCCGGCAGGCCGAGGCCGAGCGGGAGAAGCGATCCAAGATCATCAACGCCGAGGGTGAATCCCTGGCCGCTGCCGCTCTGGGCGACGCTTCCGACACGATGATGGCTCACCCGCTCGCTCTGCAACTGCGCAACCTGCAGAGCCTGGTCGAGATCGGCGTGGACAAGAACACCACCGTCGTCTTCCCGGCACCGCTGATGAGCACCATCGGAGACCTCGGCGCGTTCCTGGCCCGCGAGGCGAACGCGGCCGCCGCCACGGCGCCGCCGTCTTCTCCCACGCCCGTACCGGCCCTCGATCTGACCAACTCCGCTCGGGTGCCGGCGCCGAACGGGACGACCGAGACCAAGTGAGGCCCCCTGTAGTCACAGCATGGTGATGCGCTTGCCGTCGTCGCCCTACCCCACGCCAGTTGACGGTCTCTATCACGGTGGGCCGTCGACCGGCGTGGGCTGGGGCGCGGCGGTGCTGAAGCGGCCGGCGCGGCGTCGCAGGTGGCGGCGGCCGGCGTAGTGCCCGGGAACCGGGGGTGCGGGGGCTGCCGCTCCGTAGAACAGCCGTTTGCCGATCTCGATGAGAGCCAGGTAGGCGAGGATCATGCCGACCAATGTGGCGAAGAACGCCCCGGGAAGTGGCTGGAAGCCCAGGGTGTGGGCGAGCGGGGTGGTCGGCAGCACCGCGCCGACGGTGACGACGCCGAGCGCGGCGAGGGTCAGCGGCAGGCTGGGGTGGCTGCGGAAGAACGGGATGCGCCGGGTGCGGATGGCGAAGATCACCAGGGTCTGGGTGGCCAGCGATTCGACGAACCAGCCGGAGCGGAACTGGGCCGGGCCGGAGTGGAAGACCCAGAGCATGACGCCGAAGGTGACGAAGTCGAACACCGAGCTGAGGGGCCCGAAGGAGATCATGAAGCGGCGGATGAAGGCGATGTCCCAGTGCGAGGGCTTGCGCAGCTGTTCCTCGTCGACGTTGTCCGTCGGGATGGCCAGCTGACTGCTGTCGTAGAGGAGGTTGTTCAGCAGGATCTGCGAGGGGAGCATCGGCAGGAAGGACAGGAACAGCGAGGCGCCCGCGGCGGAGGCCATGTTGCCGAAGTTGCTGGAGGTGCCCATCAATACGTACTTGATGGTGTTGGCGAAGATCCTGCGGCCCTCGGCCACACCGTCTGCGAGGACGTTGAGGTCCTTCTCCAGCAGGATGACGTCGGCTGAGTCCTTGGCGACGTCGGTGGCCGAGTCGACGGAGATGCCCACGTCGGCCGCGTGCAGGGCCAGTGCGTCGTTGACTCCGTCGCCCAGGAACGCCACGCCGCCGCGGCTGCGCCGTTGCGCGTGCACGATACGGGCCTTGGTCTCAGGACTCACTCGTGCGAAGACGGTGGTCCTGGTGATCGCTTCGGCCAGTTGTGCGTCGTCCAGGGCGTCGATTTCGCTGCCGGTCATCGTGCCCGCGTCGGTGAGCCCCAGGTCGCGGCAGACCTTGGCGGCGACTGCGGCGTTGTCGCCGGTGACGACCTTCACCGCGATACCGAGGCCGGTGAGTCTGGACAGAGCGGTGGCGGCGTCGGGTTTGGGTGGGTCGAGGAACACCAGCAGTCCGGCCAGGCTCAGCTCCCGCTCGTCCTCGGGGCCGACGGCCTGCGTTCCGGCGGCGACGGGCCGGGTGGCGACGGCGATCACCCGGTTTCCTGCGGCGAACTCCGCCGCCAGCGCGTCACGTGCCGTCGGCGGGACGTCGACGCAGCGGTCCAGGACGGTCTCCGGAGCCCCCTTGGTGACCAGGCTCGAACGGCCGTCCCTGTCCCGAACCAGGACCGAGATCATGCGGCGTTCGTGATTGAAGGGCAGCACCGCGAGCTGTGTGTACCCGTCAAGGGCGGACCGCTCGCCCGTAGCGGCCGGAGACCGCCACAGGGCCTGGTCCAGCGGGTTCCCGCCCACGTCCTGTGCGTCCCGCGCCGAGTTCTCGGCGCTGAGCAGCCCCCACTTCACGACCGCCTCGGAGCTGTGGCCGCCGACGGGAACGGCGCGCATGTACTCGATGCGGCCCATGGTGAGGGTGCCGGTCTTGTCGGTGAACAGGACATCGACGTCGCCCAGGTCCTCGATACAGACCAGCCGCTTGACCAGCACCTTGCGCCGGCTCATCCGGCGTGAGCCGGCAGCCAGGCTGGTCGAGACGACGGCGGGCAGCAACTGCGGCGTGATACCGACCGCGATGGCCAGCGAGAACAGCAGCGCGTCGATGATCGGCTTGTGCAGGGCCACGTTGATTACGAAGATCGATGTCGTCAACGCGCCCGCGACGTAGACCAGCAGCAGAGAAAAGCGCCGCAGGCCGACTTGGAACTCAGTGTCCAGCGGATGAGTGTCGAGCCCGGCGGCGATCTTGCCGAACTCGGCATGCGCCCCGGTGGCCACCACCACCCCGCGGGCAGCGCCTGTCCGGACAACCGTCCCCATGAGAGCGCACCCGGACAATTCGGCCAGCGGGGTCCCGGCCGCGACCGCGGCGAGGTTCTTGCCCACGGGCAGCGACTCGCCGGTCAGCACCGACTCGTCGCACTCCAGACCGGTGACCTCCAGCAGCCGCAAGTCGGCGGGAACGATGTCACCCAGACGGAGTTCCACCACATCACCAGGCACCAATGCCGTGACATCCACCAGGGTCGCCCGGCCGTCGCGCAGCACCACCGTCTGGTGGTGGATCTGGGAGTGCAGCGCCTCGGCCGCCTTCTCGGCCCGGTACTCGTTGACGAATCCCAGCCCGACGGACGCAGTCACGATCACCCCGATGATCACCGCATCGCTGCGCTCTCCCACTAGGAAAGACGCGACGGCGGCTGCCACCAGCAGTCCGAGCAGCGGCGAGCGCAGCTGATGCCACAACACGGGGAACACTCGGGCACGGTGCGTAGCGACCGCGTTGGGGCCGAACTGCGCCTGCCGTCGCGCGGCCTCCTCGACTCCCAGGCCCTCCCCGGCGACGACACTGAGCTGACGAAGTACATCGTCCCCCGACACGGCCGCTGCCGGCACAATCCCGGGCGCGAGCACGGGCGGCTGCGCCGGAGCAAAGGCGCTCACCCGGCCCCGCCTCCGGAGGAGGGGGGACCATTCATTGGTGCGGGGTACTGGCTGGTCTCACAAGCCCGGCACTGCTGCTTGGTCATCGCATCGCCGCCCTGGGCTGTCACGCCCGGTGAGGACGAGGAGTCCAAAAACCGGGGCGCACTCCGGGGATCCAGCATTGCACGCACCAGTTCCTCCCACACCCCCATAACCCGACAGAGCTGCCCCCCATGAAAGAGAGACGACCCAGCACCTCATCTCTGCCGATCGGAGCCTCAACAGCAAAAACGCAGCTGACCGGCCCAGAAAGAACGGATGCGACAGGCCAGGCAGGCCCAGCGGATGCCGATCATCCCTCTCGCCAGAGGCCGCCGAAGGACCTGCGTCCCCACCCTCGGCTGCGTTGGCGTTCCCACAGACGGCGCCATGGATGTCGCGGATGAGGTGTTGCTGTGCCTCTGTAAGGCCGCAGGGCATGGCGTCTCCGGAGCCAGGCTCAATACGGTCGCCGCCGATAGTCAGGTCCCCGAGTAACCGGTCCGGGCTTCCCAGCGCGTAACGTTGTACCCGAGTAGTGCATGGGCGCATCGGAGCGTTCCGCGCTCGACGGATCAACTCTCCGGCAGCACGAGCGTGCACGTCTCCCCGGGCGCGATGGTCACGGCGCGGTCGGCCAGTACCACGCGGATCGGGGACTGCTCCGAGTCGGGCACACAGATCTCCAGCTGTCCGCTGCGACGCCGTATCCCGACACCCCAGTGACCGCGGTAGCGCAGCGAGAACCCGTACTCGGAAAGTGCCGGAAGAGGCACGGGGTTCAGCCACAAGGCGTCCTCGCGTGGCTCCAGTCCCGTCAGGCCGCGCTGGACGAGGTCGAGGGTCCCGGCCATGGCGCCGAGATGGATGCCCTCGCCGGTCGTGCCGCCCTGGATGTCGGCGATGTCCGCCTCCATGGCCTCGTGGACGTACCGCCATGCCTCGGCCCGTCTGGCTCTGGCGAGGACGAAGCCGTGAACGAGTTCGCTGAGCGTGGAGCCGTGGCTGGTGCGCTGGAGGTAGTGGTCGACGGTGCTGCGCCAGATGTCGTCGTCCAGCTCGTACCCGAGACGCCGGAAGAGTTCTCGCAGCTCGGTCGGAGAGAACAGGTAGCCGAGCATGAGGACGTCGGCCTGCTTGGACGCCTTGTAGCGGTTGGCCGTGTCACCCTCCGCCTCGAGGATCCGGTCCAGCCGCCGGATGGTGCCGTACCGCGTGCGGTAGGCGTCCCAGTCGAGTTCGGCGAGGTCGTCGTAGCCCTCGAACTGGCTTATGACGCCCTGGTGGTACGGCACCCGCAACCGCCGTGAGACCTCCTCCCACTCCGGCAGCTCGTCGCCGTGCAGCCGGACGCGATCGAACAGTTCCTCACGGCGCCATGCGGGAGGTGCCGCAGGAGGGTCAGGGCCCGGGCGATGACCCAGGCAGCCATGACGTTGGTGTACGCGTTGTCGTCCAGCCCTGGCAGGGCGGCACCCGGATAGGCGTCGTGGTATTCGTCGGGGCCGACGACGCCGCGGATGCGGTAACGGCCCGTCTCGGCGTCGAAGGCCGCGAGACTTGCCCAGAAGCGGGCGATCTGCAGCAGCATCTCCGCGCCCTTGCGGGGTCGCCAGCGGGCGGGCGTCGCCACCGTTCAGCCAGCGCACCAACGACGTCTCCTCGCTGGAGACGTAGTGGTGGGGCAGTTGGTGGACCTGGAGCGGTACCGGGTCGAGGCCCATCCTCTGGCGTTCCTCGACGGCTTCCCGGATGATGTGTGCCTGGCGCTGCCTGGTCCGCGGGAGACACAGGTGTGCCACGTCGGCCCCCACCGCGGCGGCGGCCAGGGCGGCGCCGTCCAGCACCAGGTGCGGGGCGAGGTCCAGCAGTGTCTCGTCCTTGCGGCTGGCCGGTTCGCTCTCCATGCCGTTGGCGACCACCACGGCGGTGCCCCTGCCGCCGGCGACGGCGCGCAGCTTGCGGCCGGTGGGGAAGGCGGCGCCGCCCCTGCCGGTGAGCCCCGCGTCCTCCACCGCGCGCACCAGCCGGGCGGTATCGTCCGCCGAGCGGGGGAACGGCGGCGTGCCGTACCGGTGGAGTGCTCGTCCAAGGTGGCCGGGGCGCCGGTGGCGTACCAGCCGTGGAGCAGACGGGAGCCGTACGGGCCCGTCATGCCGTCACGCCCGGTGGTGGTCAGCAGGGTTGCGTGTCCGTCGGTCACTCGGACCCTCCCTCGTCGTCATCGGTCGGCGTGGGCGCAGGGTGTACGGCGACCTTGGCTGCGGGCGCGGCACCGCCCGCGCGGTGCGCCCAACCCGGCTGCAGCGGCCCGGAGCTCAGGAATGCCGTGAGCACCACGGGCACCACCGCGGCGGTGGCCCCTGCGCAGAGCCGCACCGCCACCCGGCCCGGGCCCGCCCGGTTCAAGCGCCACCAGACGGCGGCGACCAGCAGGGCGAGACACCCGGCGTACAAGGCGAGTTGCAGGGTCAGCCGGGTGTCGGTGCCGGTCCCGGCGGCATGGAACAGCGCGATGGGCCATGACGCGTAGGCCAGCCAGTGCACGGCCTTCCACCGCCGCTGCCCCATGCGCAGCCGCACGGCGCTGGTGGCCGCGACCGCGAGCAGCAGGTCGAACGCGACCGTGCCCAGCCCCAGCCACAACGGGCGGTAGGAGGCGGTGAACGGCACCACCGTCACCAGCCAGCCCAGGTGGACGAAGGTGTCGAGGATCGCGGTGACGATGTGCAGGGCCAGGAAGGCCAGTGTCAGCACCGACAGGTTGCGGTGCAGCGCGCTCACCTCGAAGCGGGCGAGCCGCCGTGGCGTGTACCGGCCTCCGACGGCGATGCCGAGCGCGACGGTCGCGGTGAGCAGCACCAGGGCGACGGTGCCGCCGGCCCGAGTCGCGTACCACAGGGGACTGGGGCCGGCGGCGAGGGGGACGAGTCCGGTCACCGGGCACCCCCCGGGGTGTCCTCGGGCCAGCCGCAGACCCGCTCGACGGTGCCGTCCACGCGTACCAGCCGTGCGGGCAGTCCCGCCCGGCGAAGCCGGTCCGGGGCACGTTCCCCCAGGACGATTGCCTCGGTGCTGGCGGTGTTGGCGTCCACGCAGCTGGCGGCGGCGACGCTGACGGTCCGCCAGACGGTGGCGGGTAGGTCGCCGGTGGCGGGATCGACGATGTGATGCAGTCGGCGGCCGCCGCGGCGCCAGGTGCGCACCGTGGTGCCGGAAGTGGCGAGTCCTCCCTCCGTGATGCTGACCGTGGGCCGGTCCGCGGTGTCGTGCGTCGCGTGGCCGTCGGCTATGGCGATCCGCCAGCCTCCCGGCGGGGCCTGGCCCGCGACGGAGAGGTCCCCGCCGAGATTGACCAGGACCCCGCAGCCCGCCGCCTCGGCAGCGCGACGGGCGGCCTGGTCCGCGGCGAGGGCCTTCGCGGTCGCGCCGAGGTCGAGTGCGACGCCCGGGAGCAGCCGCAGCCGCCGGGCCACCCGGTCCCACTCCACCGCCCGTCGGCCCGCGACGGGTCCCGCGAGGCGTACGGGGCGTACGTCCTGCGGGCGCAGCGCGGCGAACGTGACGTCGTAGCCGAGCGCGGTCACGGCGGTTCCGACGGTGGGATCCACGACTCCCTCGGTCACCTCAGCCGCGTGCAGCGCCACGTCCAGTGCCTCGGCGAACAGGGCACTGACGTGGACGGCGGCGCCTGCCGCCGCATTGGCACGGGACAGTTCCGAGTCGGGCCGGAAGCGGCTGCACGCCGCGTCGATGGCGGCGAGTTCGGCGTCGAGGACCTGACGGGCCGCGTCCAGCGCGCCCGGGCCGGCGACGAGAAGCGAGGCAGTGGTGCCCAGCGCGGGGAAGGAGACCGCCGCCGGACGTGCGGCGGTGGCGGTCATGACGCACCCGAGGTGGTGTGCGACGGATGCGGAGTCGGTGCCGGGGGCTTCGCGGCGGTGGGTGCGGGTGCGGCCGGGTGTGTGGCGGGCGGCACGACGGGAGTCGTCCGTTGCTCCGACGCGGTCGCGTGCGGTGCCGGGCGGACGGTCGGGGCCAAGGTCCTGGTCGGGGCCGCCGAGTGCGACGGAGTCCTCGTGGCGGCGGGTGCGCTCGGCGTCGGGGCCGGCGTGGGAGTCGACGGCTGGGTGGTGTTACCGGGCGTGGTTGAGGACTTCCCGGGCAGGGCGTAGGCGTATCCGGCTGCGAGTGCCACGCAGCCGGCCGCAGCCGCGGCGGCCACCCAGCGGGTCGTGCTTCCGACCCGGCGCAGGCCGCGCTCCCGTCGACGCACGGCACCGGCCGACGCGGGCTGGTCGGGGTGGGACATGGTTCCTCCTCGGCCGTCGGTGTGCCCTCGTGAAGCACTCGGCAGCTTGCGGCCACACCTGTGGGTATCCATCCACCAGCCTGCGCAGGCGTCTGTCGGGATCCGGTTCAGGAATCCTTCAGAACCCGCAAAGAAGGACAAACACGCGGGTCAGGGCCGTTGAAAAGAGGTTTCCGGTTGAGGCCGGCGGGCGGTCGGACGGGCCGCGAGCGGTAACGGGCTCAGGCGTCGCGCGTCCGCGTACCGCCGGACTCGGACTCCCTGCTGCGTTCGCTGCCCGCGTCGGGACGCGGGCAGCGACAGTGCCACGGTGAGACCGCCTCCGGGCGAGTCCAGCAGCTCGGCGGTGCCCCCGTTGGCGGTGACCAGTCGATGGACGATGGCCAGGCCCAGTCCGGTGCCGCTCGCCTCGGGGTTGCCGAACCTGCGGAACGCGCTGTCCCGCGCGGCCTGGGACATCCCGGGGCCGTTGTCGACGATCCGCAGCTGCACCGTTCCGCCCTGCCGCTTGCCGCTGATCAGCACGCGACCGCCCTCCTGCACCGCGTCAAGGGCGTTGGCGATCAAGTTGTCGAGTACCTGCTCCAGATCGCCCTCGCCGAGGAAGGCGGCGAGCCCGGGGCGGCAGTCGGCGGTGAGCCTGACATGTCCTGCGGTCGCGACGGGCTCCCAGGCGGCGACCCTTTCGGCCACGACGCGGTCCACCCGGACCGGCACTGGCCGAGGCACCGCGTTCTCGGCGCGGGCCACCGCCAGCAGGCCGTCCACCAGCCGGGACAAGCGGGCGATCTCGCCCTGCGCGTCGGTCAGTTCGGCCGCCGTGTCCCCTTCGGCCTCGGCGGCGAGCAGGTCGAGCCGCAGCCGGAGCGCCGCGAGCGGGGTGCGCAACTGGTGCGAGACATCGGCGACCACGGCACGGTGCCCGTGCACCAGGGCCTCGGTGCGCCCGGCCATCGTGTTGAACGTCGCCGCGAGGCGGCGCACCTCCGGCGGTCCTGCCCCGGCCGGCGCCCGCACGTCCAGCGCCCCCTCGCCCAGCCGCTGCGCCGCCTCGTCCAGCACCCGGAGCGGAGGACCGACCCAGCGGGCCAGCAGCACCGACATCAGCACGGCCGCGCCGAGGCCACCGACGCCGATCAACGCGAGCCAGCCCCACATCGCCAGGACCCGGTCGTGCAGGGGATCGGTGGACCGGCTCAGGACGGCGACCCCGACGGCGTCCGACGCGTCACCGATCGGCACGGCGGTGGTCAGCCACTGATCGTCCTGGCGCACGCGAGTGCCGGGACGGGCGAGGACGGAGGTGGCCAATCGCGCGGAGTCATCCCCGGACACATCGGAACACGGGGTCGAGAGCAGCACACGGCCCGTCCTGTCGTAGACGGTCGCGCAGTCGCCTCGCTCGTGGGCCTCCGCGACGAGGCTTCGGGCCGGTGCGTCCGGCTGTGGTCGGACAGGTACTCCTCGGCCGCCGAGGCAAGGGATCTGGTCTTCGCGGCCGCTTCGTCCCGGAATGAGGTCTGCTCGCGCTGCGTCATGATCAGTCCGAGCGGCACCACCGCCAGCACCAGGACCGCGGTGATCAAGGCGAGAACGCTGAGCGCGATGCGGCGGGTCACAGCGCGTCAGCCGACTTCACCCAGGCGGAAGCCACGCCCGTAGACCGTCTCCACCAGGCCCGGCACACCCAGCTTGCGACGCAACGCGGCCATATGAACGTCCAGCACTTTGGTGGGGCCGTACCAGTGGGCGTCCCAGGCGCGCTCCAGGATCTCCTGACGCGTCACGACCCGGCCCGGATCGGTGGCGAGGCACTGGAGGATGTCGAACTCCTTCGGATTGAGGGAGATTTCCTCCCCGCCGACCGTCACCTTACGGGTGCGTGGACGACGACGAGCGGGCCGTGGGCCAGCAGCTCCGGCCCGGCCGGGCGTATGCGGCGCAGCACGGCCCTGATGCGCGCCAGTAGCTCCGCCAGCCCGAAGGGCTTGACCAGGTAGTCGTCGGCGCCTTCGTCCAGGGCGGCGACCCGGTCGCCCTCCTCGCCGCGAGCGGTCACCACGATGATCGCCAGGTCCGACTGGCGCCGCAGCATGCGGCAGATCTCGATGCCGTCCACGTCCGGCAGGCCCAGGTCGAGCAGGACGACGTCGGGTGTCGGTACGCGGGTGAGCGCATCGAGGCCGGTGCCGACGCTGGTCGCCCGGTACCCGGCTCGATCCAGGCCGCGTACCAGTGACCCGGCGAGCCCCGGGCCGTCCTCGACAACCAGCACGGTGAGCGCGTCGGGATCAGCCCGAGGGTCGGTTTCCTCTTCCACGGCACCAAGCGTAGGCCGACCGACTCGTACGGCTTTCCGGACCGGCGGTGGACAGGACAGGCACGCCATCAACTGGCGCTTTCGCCGGCCTTTGCCGCATCTGAAGCTTTCCTGAACGGCCTTCCGACGCCGCGCGATGCAGGCTGAGCACATGGCGTCCGCGGGCTGGCCCGATCGCCTCGCGGTACCGCCATCCCCTGAAGGAGGTCCGCCCATGCCCGGCCCCACAGGAGACCCCGACCCGGTACGGCGGCGCGAACGCGGACTTCGGCGGGTGGGCATCGCGACACGTCGGTCTGCCACCGCCGCGACGGCCGCAGCCTTTCTACTCGGAGCGGGCTACACCCACGTGCTGCCGAGGTCTCCGAACCGGCAACCGGCACAGTCGAGCACCCCTCCCGCACCCACCCGCAGGCCCCGGTCAACGCTCCGGCCCCTACCACGCAGCCGGCGCAGACGACGACCGGAGCGTCCTGACCTCTGATCCACATCGTTGCGTGTCACAGCGCGGAAACCCCTCCGCCGGGGGCACCCTCCGCTCCCTGGCACGCGGCTTGCTTCGCCAGACGAAACAACGGTGTGCGGCCACGGCCACGTTCTTTCAGCCGTCCATTGCCTGGCGAAGACATTCCGCGCGGACCTCGCCGACCAGCGATCGGGGCCACGCCCGGCCTGCCACGGCATCGGCGCCGACCATCGCGAGGGGGGCACGGGGAGGCGTCACGCGCGATGACGGAGACGCACTGCCAGGGCCGGGCACTGGTTGACGACGCGGCGGGCGTCGTGCTGCTGCCAGGGGGCGACCGGGATGGTGGTGGAGGTGGGGTAGCCGTGCGGGCCGAGCCGAATGAGGTCGGGGGCCAGCACGGCGCACAGACCGTGGCCGGTGCAGCGGGACCAGTCCACCTCCAGCCGGGCACCCTTCGCAGGCGGGAGGGGCAGTACGCCGCGCACGGGACGGCCGCAGCCGGGGCCGGACAGGTGCGCGTCGACGTCCCCGGAGAAGACGTCCAGCGCGGTGAGCAGGAAGCGGGCCGTGCCGTCCGGGTGGGAGCAGGCGCCACCGGCCTGGGCCGCGCCGAGGCTCCGCCGGGCGTCCTCCAGCACCGCGGGGTCGGCGGCACCGGCGGCCAGCAGGGCCAAGGCCTCGGCGGCAGCGGGCAGGCCGCTCTTGCACGGTCCGCACTGGCCGGCGGATTCGGCCGCCAGCCAGGCCGCGACCTGCGCGGTCTCGCCGAGCGGGCAGGTGTCGTCGGGGAGTGTGGCGATCGCGCCCGCGCCGAGGGTGGCGCCGAGGCCGGCGAGGCCGGCGCGGGAGAGCGGCGCGTCGATGGCGTCCGACGGGTGCAGCCAGGCGCCGTGGTAGCCGCCCACCAGCACTCCGGCGCCCGGCCGGAGGCGGCAGGCGTCCAGTACGGGGCCCAGCCGCGTGCCGGCAGGGACCTCGACCACGAGCGGGTCGGCGCCTGGCCGGTTGACGGTGAGCAGGATCGTGCCGGGTTCGGCGGCGGTTCCGACGGCGGCGTAGGCGTCGGGGCCGAGCCGGGCCGCGAGGGCGAGCTGGGCCCAGGTCTCGGCGTTGGAGAGCAGCGTCGGACGGCGGCGCACCCCGCCCGTTCCGCCGTCGGCCGCGCGGGCCTTCAGCGGCGCCGGTGCCACCGGCAGACCGTTGATGCCGCGGATCAGGGCGCCGGATTCGCCGGAGACGAAGCGTTCGGGCAGGCATATGGTCCGGGCCCGGCAGGGAAGATCACGCTCGGCGAGGGCGACTGGGACCGATATCTCGCCGGGGCTGCCCGCGGCGACGCCGATCACGATCTCCTCGGCGCCGAACGCGGTCGCGGCCAGGCAGGCGCCGTCCAGTACCAGATGCGGTGCGCGGGCGAGCAGCATCTTGTCCTTGGCGCTGGCGGGTTCGCCCTCCGCGCCGTTCACCACGATGACCGGCGGCGCGCCCGTGCGGTCGGCGGCGACGAGCGTGGCCCGGGCCTTGCGGGCGAACGGGAAGCCGGCGCCACCGCGGCCGGTCAGGTGGACGGCTTCGGCCAGGGCGAGCAGACCGTCCCGGTCCGGTTGGCGGAGTGGCGGGTGGACACGCGTGTGGGCGGCGAGGTCCAGGCGCTGGTGACGGTCCAGGCCGGCAGTCAGCCGGGCCGGATCCAGCCGGCGCACCTCGGGCAGCTCCAGCGGGGCCTTCCTCACTCGCTGCTCCCCGGTCGGGCCAGGTGGAGCGGCCTGGGCGCTGGTCTCGCGGCGTGCTTGGGCTGGCTGGGCAGGCCGGCACTCCGCGCGGACCGGCGAGCCGCCGTCGGTGCCGCGGACCGGGCGGCCCAGGCGATCGGGCGGACGCCGGTGGCGGACCGCGCGGCCAGGGCGGCCAGCGCTGCCGGGCGGACAGCGGCGGGCCGGTACGCCTTGGCGCCGCGCCGACGCCTGTTCAGACTCCGGTGGCGGCCGACGTAGGACAGGGCACGGACCAACAGTGCGAGCGCCACCAGGGCCCCGCACACCCCATAGCCCCAGAAGACCCATGCGTGCGCCTTGCGCCCCGCCGTCAGCCCGTGCGCCAGTGAGACCGGCCAGCAGGCGTACGCCGTCGAGTGCAGCACCCGCCACAGCCAGGGGCGGCGGCCGGCGAACCGGCCGCGGAGCACGCCGGTGGCCGTGATCAGGACGAGCAGGTCGGCGGCGAGGGTGCCCAGGCTCACCGCGAGGGCGGCACCGCCGGTGAAGGGGACCACCGCCGTCTGCGGAGCGGCGTGCCGCTCGACGACCTTGACTGTGATGTGGATGGCCAGGAAGCCGAGCGCCGCGACAGCGCTTGCCCGGTGCACCGACTGCACGGCCACCCGCAGCCGAGGAGTCAGCACCAGCCGGTCGGTGGCGGCGAGCCCGCACGTGACCACGGCGGTCAGCGAGAGCAGGGTGAAGACACCGGCGAAGTAGTCCAGGAAGGCCATCATCCGGCCGGCCACTCCGGTCCACGCGACGCCGATCGCAGGACGGGCGAGCAGGACGACGCTGGACATGGGGCACCTTCTTCCTTGCGCTCGGGTCACAGCCGGCCCGTGGCGGGGCGGGATCGGGATTCCGAATGCCCAATCGGGAAAGGCACCGCCGGGGAGCGTGGCACCGGCGGCACTGCACGACAAGGGCCATCGTTAGCCTGTACACCGGCTTGATGACAAAGGTCCCTGATACGGCCTACGACCGTAGCTAAGTGCGGCAGCGGCGCCGCTTTCTCAAGTGCCGCCTGGCATTTCGGACCCACGACCGTGCGTAGTAGACGCCGGGAGCGGCGTGACCAGGCTCACCGCGCGACAGCCATGGGCCGTGCCCAAGAGGCAGGCGATCGCCTGGCACAGGGGCCAGATCATCGGCTGGCTGCGTGACGCTCCCGCGGCGCGCACGACCTACCTGGTCCCCTGCCAACCGGACGCATCCACCGCCTTTCGCGACCAGATCGACCGGCGGCTGGGTTGCACGGCGATCGCAGGGCGATCAGCTCCCTCAGATCTGGAGGCTCGGGCTCGCGCGGAGTCCGTGTTCGCTGATCCTCCCGTACACGCCTCGTGATCGTCGCCTCCCAGGCGACGGCGCCCGGCGTCTCCCGCTCTGCCTGCAGCCAAGCCTCGCACGGTCGTGCCGCAGCAACCATGAGGCAGTCGTCGGGGCCAGTGGGCCGCCGCGGCCACGGTCAGGGGCCACCCGGCCTCGACCGTATGCTCCGAGCCGTGCCCCAGGTAATAGGGGGCCGGTGCGAGCCTCGGGCCGTTCCCCGAGGCCAGACAGCGCGCGGCTGATACCGCCCTCTCCGTTGTGTACGGCACAGGCCGCCCTCACGTTCATGGGCACCAGTTATCGTGCCCCGACATCGGTGGACGACAGATGGGCAGGCCGCGTGGACCCGCACTCGCGGAACGGGCAAGCAGCCGTGCTGGAGCGGCGGCTCGGTGTGTTCGATGCCGTGGTCATCGGCCTGGGGTCGATGATCGGCGCCGGGATCTTCGCCGCCCTGGCGCCAGCCGCCCGGACGGCGGGTTCAGGCCTGCTGGTGGGGCTTGCGATTGCCGCCGTGGTCGCGTACTGCAATGCCACGTCCTCGGCTCGCCTCGCCGCGCGGTATCCGCAGTCCGGTGGGACCTACGTGTACGGCCGGGAGCGGCTGGGCGAGTTCTGGGGCTACCTCGCCGGGTGGGCGTTCGTGGTGGGCAAGACGGCGTCCTGTGCGGCGATGGCGTTCACCGTCGGGTCGTACGTGTGGCCGGGGCACGCGCATGTCGTCGCGGTGGCTGCCGTGATCGCGCTGACGGCAGTCAATTACGTAGGCGTACAGAAGGCGGCGTGGCTGACGCGGGTGATCGTGGCCGTCGTGCTGGTGGTGCTCGCGGCCGTGGTCGTGGCCTGTCTGACCTCGGGGGAGGCGCAATCCGGGCGGTTGGACGTCGAGGCTGACGCGTCCGTGACCGGAGTGCTCCAGGCAGCCGGATTCCTGTTCTTCGCCTTCGCCGGTTACGCCCGTATCGCCACCCTCGGCGACGAGGTACGAGACCCGGCGCGCACGATTCCGCGCGCGATCCCCGTCGCACTGGGCCTCACCTTGGTCGTGTACGGGAGTGTCGCGGTGGCGGTGCTCATGGTGCTGGGGCCGACAGGACTGGCGGACCAGGCGGCGCCGTTGTCCGAGGCGGTCCGGCATGCAGGCGTCGGTGGGCTGGCGCCTGTGGTGCGCGTGGGGGCCGCGGTGGCGGCGCTCGGCTCGCTGCTGGCGCTCATCCTGGGGGTCTCGCGTACGACGCTGGCGATGTCCCGGGACAGGCATCTGCCGCAAGCCCTGTCCGCCGTCCATCCGCGCTTCAATGTGCCGCACCGTGCCGAGTTGGCCGTCGGAGCGGTGGTCGCGGTGTTGGCCGCCTCGACCGATGTGCGCGGCGCCATCGGATTCTCCTCGTTCGGTGTGCTGGTCTACTACGCCGTCGCCAACGCCTCCGCCTGGACGCTGACGGCGGAGGAGAACCGACCGCTCCGCGCGATCCCGGTCGTCGGCTTGGCGGGCTGCCTGGTCCTGGCCTTCACTCTGCCCGTCTCGTCGGTGGGGTGGGGTGTGGCTGTGCTGGCCCTCGGGGCCGCTGCATACGGGGTACGCCGCAAGGCGGGGCCCGTCGCGGGTCCTGACCAAGGCGTGTCTGAGAAATGATCAGGGTCGGTTCGGGGAGCCAGGCAGCTGCATGACATCGGCCAAGCATTGTCGGTCGAGGGGAAACGGGGCCGCACAACCGACGTCGGCGCCTGAACCGGTGGCACGGCGGGTGTCGAGCGGACCCGCCACCCTTTCCAGCGCGGTTCGTTCGCCAGCGACCGCGTAGCTGCCTCAGCCGTGTAGACGCCCAGCGGAACGGCGCCGCTGCTACCGGGCCCGATAACGTGCCGTGCCGTCCCATGGTTGTTGGCGCCGGCCCAACCCCCTTGCCCGCTACCGTGAGTGACGTTGGCTGGTCCGGGAATCCACCTGACCCGTACTTCCGCGGATCGACTCGGAAGTCCTCAGTCAGCACGGTCCGATTCCGGTGCTGGTTCGGTGCTGACTTTTGGCGCGCGGACTAGGCAAAACCGCAGCTCCTAGCCCCGATCGAATGAGTTGTCGTACTTCTTCCTCGATGAACTCGAGGCGATCATCCGCGAGTGGATCACGCAGATCTATCACCGGCGCCACCACCGCGGACTGGCGATCCCGGAGGTCCCGGGGCTGAAGCTGAGCCCGCTGGAGATGTTCGAGCACGGCGTCACCCGGGCCGGCCCGCTGCGGATCCCTGCCCGGCCGCATCTGGCGCTGGAATTCCTGGAGGAGGAACGCACCACCATCCAGCACTACGGGGTAGAGATCAACGGCCTGCGCTACAACGGCGACGCGCTCAACGCCTACCGCAACCGGCCCAGCTCGCATCGCGGGGTGAACGCAGGCAAGTGGCCGATCGCAGTCGATCGCGGCGACATCACCAAGGTCTACTTCCAGGACCCCACAACCCGCCAGTGGCACACGCTGGTCTGGGAGCATGCGGCCGCGCTGAACGGGCCAGTCAGCCGGGAGGCGCTGGTCTACGCCCGCAGGATCGCGGCGAAGACGCACCGGTTCCCCGACACCAAGCGGGCGCTGGTCGAGCTGCTGGAGCGGTGGGGCGCGGGGTTGACCGCGGACCGGGCCGAGCGGCGCATGGCGGTGCGGCTGTCGCAGGAGCGGCTGCGGATGGTCGACGACGAGGACGCACCCCCGGGCGAGCGCGAGGAGGTAACGCAGTTGCCGTCGGTGCGACGACTGGCCGCTTTGAGTATCCCGCCCGGGGACAGCAGTGAGGGCCGGCCGGAGCGTCACGCGGTCCCGCCGACAGAGGCCGCCCTGGGCGGAGACGATGACGAAGACGGTGAGTGCACGGCCGACTTCCCCGGCGATGAGGAAGGTGGGGCCCTGGTCGAGGAGGAGGACTACTACGCCGACGTCTGGAAGAGCCATTGAGGACGGCCATCGGCATGGAGCCGTTCGTGGGCGACGACCGCCAGTACTCGCCCACCCGCCTGCCGGGATGGCTGCAGGAGGTCACCGACCGGACCGCACGCAGCCCCCACAGCTCACCCGGGCCGAGCTGGCCGGACTCTCCCCGCGCGAGCTGCTGCGCCACAACGACCGGCGCGCGGTCTGGCACGCCAACATCGGCCCCATCCACACCCCACAGCTGCTCAAGCTGCATGAGGATCTGGCGGAGATCGTCGAGGCCAACCGGCACGACGGTGACAAGACCAAACCGGCCGCCCTGGTGGATGCCTGTCCCGGTATCGGGAAGAGCGCGGCGGTGCGGGCCTACGGCCGCCGCCTGTACCGCGAGCAGATCGCGCTGCGGGGAGAGACGACCCCGGAGGGACACCGCCGCGTCCCGGTCATCTACATCGCACTGAGCGGCAACACGCAGATCCGCGGCCTGAACGCGGCGATCTGCCGCTTCTACCGGCTGCCGACAACCGGGGACGCCGACACCCTGGCCGAACGTGCTGTGGATGCGGTCCTGAGCCTGAAGACATGCGCGATCATCATCGACGACGTGCACTTCCTGGCCGGTTCGCAGTCCAACTCGGTGCGGATGGCGAATCAGTTGAAGTACCTGTCGAACGTCTTCCCTGTCACGCTGATCTACGTCGGCGTCGGCGTCCAGCAACGCGGCATCCTCCGCGAGGGCTTCTCCCCCGAGGAGACCCTGCTCGCCCAGTTCGGGCGCCGCACCACCCCCTTGACGCTGCTGCCCTTCCAGGTCGAAGACGAGACCGGACGCCATCAGTGGCGCACCCTTCTGAAGACGATCGAGCGGCAGTTGGTCCTGACCGACACGTATCCCGGCATGCTCGCCGACGACCTCGCTGACTATCTCTACGTACGCTCCACCGGGCACTTCGCCTCCCTGATGGCTCTGATCAACCGCGGCTGCCTGCGCGCGATCCGCACCGGACACGAACGCCTCGACACCGAGCTGCTTGATCAGGTCACGAACGACGCCGCTACCGAAGAGGCCCGCCGCGAGCTCGCCTCGGCGATCGACGCGGGCCTGCTGACCACACGCCCCGGCATAGCCGATGCCCGGAGGAGGACGGCATGACGGCGGCCTGGACGGCGCACCGGCTTCCCATCGTGGTGCCGCCGCTGCCCGGCGAGGCCGTGGACAGCTGGATCGCTTCGTACGCAGCCCGCCTGCGCGTCTCCACCCGCGACTTCTTGAATGCACTGGGCCTGACCGGATCACGGCCAGCGCAAATGGTCACCTGCCTCACCCCCGCGGAGCGACATGCGCTGGCCGCAGCCACCGGCCTGAACGCGGCACAACTGACGGCAATGACGTTGGAGCCCTTCGATGGTCTGGCGGTCACTCTCGGCCGCGGGTCCCGAGAGTTGCGGCGGCCGCCCTGCTGGCGGCGCAGCGGCGGCAGCCGCAGCGGGGCCGGCAGCCGCTACTGCCCCGAATGCCTCAGGCAGAACGCGCACCGGTGGCTCCTGGAATGGCGGCTGCCGTGGATCTACGTCTGCTCCCAGCACCGCTGCCTGCTGCTGGAGGTGTGTCCGGCCTGCGGGAATCCTCCGCTGCCTCACGGCCCGTCCTACCGGGGACCGGCCACCCCGGGACTGTGCTCACGCCCTGTCCCGGCGGCAGCTCACGGCAGCACGCTGTTACGGTGCCGCCACCGCCTTGCCGACACCTCCGTCCCGGACCCCAGGCCGATTCCGAACGGGCCGATACTCGCAGGCCAGCAGCACGTGCGTGCCCTGCTGCAGTCCGGGGTGTCCGATCCCGAGCCTGCCGCGCTGGCGTTGCGCTAGATCTACGCCCTCGCCTGGCGGGCGCTGAAACGAACTGCGCGGCGCCGGTCGCGAGGTGGACGCCGAGGTCCTGGCGCACATCTCTCCGGCTCGCAGCCCGGCGGTCAACTACTACGGCTCGATCACGGTCGACTACGAACACGAACTCGCCCAGCTCGATGAGAACGGCCGCCGCCCGCTGCGGACCGTGGCCACCGACGATGTGGCGGCCGGGCTGGAGACGGAGGTCGGCCCCGGCGCCGTCCTGCAGGGAAGGGGGCGGCGCCGGGCCGGGGCCGACGGTGTGCCCATGCGGTCCGCGATGTGGGCATTCCCGGGAGTCCCCGGCTGTGGCGTGACATGCAAGGCGGGGGTAGCCAGTGCGCGAATTATTTGGGCACTGTCAAGGCTCGGCTGTACAGGTATGCAAGTTGGCTCACCAGGGCTTTTGACGAGTTCTTACCCGTTGCTCCACTTCTTCTGTCATCTCTTGGGAAAGCCTTGAAGCGGGCCAGGGAACGCATCTGTGACTCCGGCGTCGAGCCACAACGGGCCTGAAGTGCATGAAAAGCATCAATAGGGATGTCACAAGAGGTCGACCAGTGCAGCGGCTTTTTATGCGCCTTGGTGATTCCTTGGACTTAGCGTGAACCTACCGTGTACCTGTCATGGGTGAGCTGTATACCTCCTGTGAAGATCAGTCCGTTTTGTTGGCTCCGTATCGCGGAGTGTCAGGGAGGGAGCTGATCATGCGTCACAGACCTGCGACTCGTGGCAGACCGAAGAAGAAGAGACAGGCCCGGCGGCTGCGGCAGATTGCCATGAGTGTGGTGCTGGCGATGGCGGTGGAGACCGCCTTGGTCGCGGAGGACACCGGGATGGCGTTCGCCGCGGGTATGGCCACCACGGCATCCGCGTCCACATCCTCCGATTCCTCCACGGTGTCGGGTCCTGCGGAGGCGCAGGACGAGGCGTCGGCGGTGCTGATGGCCCGTCTGCAGAACCGGAAGATCGAGGTGCTGTCGGCGCGGACGGCGGACTCGACGACGTACGCGCTGCCCGGCGGGGACCTGCAGACCGAGGCGTACGCCGGGCCGATCCGCGTCAAGCGGGACGGGGCCTGGAAGGACATCGACACCTCGCTGTCCGACACCGGCGCCGACCTCACGCCGACGGCGACGGCCGCGGACATCGCGGTGTCCGACGGCGGTGACACCCAGCTGGCCTCGGTGGCCAAGGGCAAGGAGTCCTTCGGGCTGGGCTGGCAGGACAAGCTGCCCACCCCGTCCGTGAAGGGCGACACGGCCTCCTACAACCTGGGCAGCGGGCAGACCCTGTCGGTCACCGCGCTGGCGCAGGGCTTCTCGGAGAACATCGAGCTCGCCCAGCAGCCTGGCAACGACACGGTGTCCTACCGGATTCCGCTGAACCTGGACAGGCTGAAGCTGTCCCAGGCGGACTCCGGGCACCTGCTGCTGAAGAACGCAGGCGGTGACCTCGTGGCCGAGGCGCCGGCCCCGATGATGTGGGACGCGTCCAAGGACAAGGCCTCCGGTGAGTCGGCGCACCAGGAGCGGGTCGCCACGACGATCGAGACCGCGTCGGACGGCTCGCAGACCCTGGTGCTCACCCCGGACAAGGACTTTCTGGCGACCGCGACCTATCCGGTGACCGTGGACCCCACATCCACGCTGGCCGTCACGACGGACACGTGGGTGCAGAACCCCGACTACCCGGACTCGCAGGTCTCCTCCGAGGAGCTGAAGTCGGGTACGTACGACGCGGGCACGGACGTGGCGCGGTCGTATCTGAAGTTCGACGTGTCGCCGTTCACGGGCAAGCACATCCAGTCGGCGACGATGTCGCTCTACAACTACTACTCGGCCACCTGCTCGACGTCGGGCGCCACCACGGACGCCAAGCGGATCACCTCCTCGTGGTCCTCCTCGTCGATCACCTGGGGCGCCCAGCCGACGACCACGACCACCAACAAGGCGACGAACAGCGGGCACTGGGGCTACAACTCCTCCTGCCCCGGTGCCTGGTCGAACTGGAACCTGCAGGCCATGGTGCAGGACTGGGCCAACGGCGCCGTCAACTACGGTCTGCAGCTGGCGAGCGCCAACGAGACCGACTCCACCACCTGGCGCCGGTTCCGCTCGGCCAACTACACCACCTCCGGGTACGCACCGAAGCTGGTGGTGACCTACAACTCTTACCCGGCCGTCCCGACCGCGACCGCAGTCTCGCCCTCCGCGGTGAACGCCTACAACGGCAAGCGGTACGTGACCTCCCTGACGCCGACCCTGTCGGCGAAGGTGACGGACGCGGACGGCGGCACGGTCAAGGCCCAGTTCGAGGTGACCCCGGACCCCGCGTACAACGACACCACCTACACCTACACCGCGACCAGCGCGGGCGTGGCGTCCGGTTCCACGGCCACCCTGGCGATCCCCTCGGCCAACGCCTTCCCGGCGGGCTCGCATCTGCGGTTCAGGGTGCGGGGCTACGACTCCACCGACTACGGATCCTGGACCGGGTACACCACGTTCGTGCTGAACACCGGGCTGCCCGCGGCCCCGACCATCAGCTGTCCCCCGTACCCGCAGGACACCTGGTCGGCGAAGGCGCCCGGGGCGGTGACCTGCACCCTGGACACGACCTCGACGGACGGACAGGGCTTCAAGTGGGGCCTGGACGACCCGGCGATGGCGAAGAGCGTCTACGACACGGTGGACGGCACCGGCGGCGACCCGCTGACCACCTCCATCACGTCCGCCGACGGCTGGCACACGTTGTACGCCCAGACCATCGACTCCGGCGGCAACCTGTCGGCCACCAACACCAAGTACTCCTTCGGCGTCGGCGCGGACGGTGCCGCGCTGCTCAGCCCCGGCAACGGCGACCGGCCCGCCCGGCGCGTGGCCCTGTCCGCGACCGGCAAGCCCACCTACACCGGGGTCACCTACCAGTACCGCCGCGGTGAGACCGACAGCTGGCTCAACGTGCCGCTCGCGGGCGTCACCAAGAACAGCGACGGCTCGCCGGTGACGGCCTGGCCGCTGGCCGCTCCCAACGGTGCGCCGCCGGCGCTGACGTGGAACATCACCACGTCGCTGACCGAGGACGGCCCGGTCGACATCCGTGCCGCGTTCACCGACGGCACCACGACGGGCTACTCGCCGGTGTCGACGGTCACCGTGGACCGCAACGCGGGCACGGCGCCGTCGGAAAAGGTCGGTCCGGGTACGGTCAACGACCTGACCGGTGACTACGCGTTGTCGGCGACGGATGCGTCGGCGTTCGGGATGGACGTGACGCGTACGGCTTCGTCGCGGAAGCCGACCGCGGGCGCTGATGCCCAGGGCCAGGTGGCGATCTTCGGCCCGCAGTGGACGTCCGGTACCACCGCGGACCTCGCCGACTCCGACTACGCCTACCTCCGGCAGACCTCCTCCACCTCGGTGGCGGTCGTGGACGGGGACGGCAACGAGACCGGGTTCACCGCCACCTCCACCGGTGGCTGGAAGAGCGAGCCGGGTTCGGAGGCCCTGACCCTGACCGGGTCTCTGACGGGTTCGTTCACCCTGAAGGACACCGACGGCACGACGACCACGTTCGCGAAGGTCGACCCCGCCGCCACCACGTGGCAGGTGTCGTCGTCCTCCCTGCCGACCAGCAACTCCACCACCACGGTGGTCTCGGAGAAGGTCGTCAACGGTTCGCTGACGCTGGCCCGCCCGAAGTACGTGATCGCGCCCACCTCGGCCGTGACGGCCGGCACCTGTGCGACGATGCCGTCCACCAAGGGCTGCCGCGTCCTTGAGTACGTGTACGCCACCTCCACGACGGCCACATCTTCGGTGTTCGGTGACTACGCAGGCCAGGTCTCGCAGATCAAGCTGTGGTCCACCGTCCCGGGCGCGGGCTCCGCGACCGGGACGGCGATCGCCCAGTACGCGTACGACGACTCGGGCCGGCTCCGCGAGAGCTGGGACCCGCGGGTCTCGCCGGCACTGAAGACCGCCTACACCTACGACAGCTCAGGCCGGGTCGTGACCCTGACGCCTCCCGGTGAGCTGCCGTGGACCTTCACCTACGGCACGGCCGGCAACGCGGCCACCGCAGGCCCTGGCATGCTGCTCTCCGCCTCCCGCCCGACCCTGGTCGCGGGCTCGAAGACGCAGACCGACGGCGGCACGGCCACGACCAGCATGGTCTACGACGTACCGCTGACCGGCACCAACGCTCCCTACCCGGTGGGCGCCACCGATGTCGCGGCCTGGGGCCAGACGGACGTACCCACCGACGCCACCGCGGTCTTCCCGCCGGACGCCGTGCCCGCGTCGAACACCGGGTCGGCCCTGACCGCGGCGAGCTACACCCGCGCCTCGGTCTCCTACGTGGACGCATCGGGCCGTGAGGTCGACAGCTCCACCCCGGGCGGGCACCTGAGCGTGACCGAGTACGACCACCTGGGCGACACCGTCCGTGAACTGACCGCGGGCAACCGGGAGCTGGCGCTGTCCACCAGCGGTCCGGGACTGACCGAGCTGACCCTGCTCGGGATCAACGGCCTGTCCACGGCGGACCGTGCGCAGCGGCTGTCCACCACGTCCGTGTACTCCAGCGACGGGCAGCGCGAGTTGGAGAGCTTCGGTCCCCTCCACCTGGCCACCCTGACCGGTGTCCTGCACGCCGGCACCGGCGGCACCGACCTGCCCGCGGGCAGCGAGGCGGCGGCACGCCGGCACACCGTCACCGCGTACGACGAGGGCCGCCCCACCGACGGTACGGCCACCGTGTCCAACCAGCCCACCACCGTCACCGTCGGCGCCTACGTGGACGGTTACCCGTCAGACGGCGACATCCGTACCACGCAGACGGCGTACGACTGGGTGAAGGGCCTGCCGACGTCCATCACGGACGACCCGGGCGGTCTGAACCTCGTCAGGACCACGACGTACGACGCCCAGGGCCAGGTCATCAAGACCACCCTGCCCAAGTCGAACGGCAACGACGCCGGTGCGACGGTGACCACCTACTACTCGGCGACGGGTACCGGTGCGTGCAACGGGCGCCCCGAGTGGGCGGACCTGGTGTGCTCGGCGGGACCGGCCGGAGACATCACCCTCGGCGGCACCAACCCCACCCAACTGCCCACCAGGACCACCGAGTACGACCGGTGGGGCAACACCGCCAAGCTGACCGAGACCGCCAATTCCACGACCCGCACCACCACGACCACCTCCGACGCTGCCGGGCGTCCGACCCTGGTGTCGGTGACCGGCGGGGTGGGCACCGCGGTTCCGGACACCACCACCGCTTACGACCCAGACAGCGGTGACGTCGCCACCGTCACGGCGGGCGGTCAGACCATCACGCATGTCACCGACATGCTGGGACGGGAGATCTCCTACAACGACGGCAGCGGCAACACCGCGGCCACCCAGTACGACGCGCTCGGCCGGCCCACCAAGGTGACCGACTCCGCTCCGTCGACCACCACCTTCACCTACGACACCACCAAGGACCCGCGGGGTGTGGAGACCTCCCGCGCCGACTCCGTCGCGGGCACCTTCAACGCCACCTACGACGCGGACGGCGCACTGGCCACCGAGCAGCTGCCCGGCGGCTACACGCTCACCCTGACCCAGGACGAGACCGGCGCGCAGATCTCCCGGGTCTACACCAAGGACAGCGACGGCACCGTCGTCGCCTCCGACAGCGTCGACAGATCGGCCCAGGGCCAAGCCGTCACAGACACCGACAGCACCGGCCAGACCCGGTCCCGCGCCTACACCTACGACGCGGCCGGACGCCTGACCCGGGCGGACGACACCGATCCGAGCGGGGCGTGCACGCGCCGCGACTACACCTTCGACGGCGACAGCAACCGCAGTTCGCTCGCCACGCAGACCGCCAGCGTCGGCGCGGCCTGCACCTCGACCGGCGCGACGACCACCTCGTACTCGTACGACAGCGGGGACCGGCTGGTCACCTCCGGCACGGTCTACGACGCCTTCGGCCGCACCACCACGCAGTCGTCCGGCGCGACCATCGGCTACTACGCCAACGACCTCGTCCGGCAGCAGACCTCCGGCACCAGCCGGCAGACCTGGAGCCTGGACGCGGCCGACCGTCTCGCCTCCTGGACCACCGAGTCCAACAGCGGTGGTACCTGGACCCAGACCGGCTCCAGGACCAATCACTACGGTGCCGACGGCGACAGCCCGAGCTGGACGGCCGAGGACACCAGCGGCACGATCACCCGCGACGTGCGCGGCATCGACGGCCAACTGGATGCGATCACCGGCGCCTCCGGCTCCGCCGTGCTGCAGATGAGCGACGTCCACGGCGATGTGACCGTGCGGCTCCCGCTGGACACCCAGTCGGCGGTCGCCCAGTCCTACGACGAGTACGGCAACGCCGAGGGCGACACCGCCACGGCCCGCTACGGCTGGCTCGGTGCCGCCCAGCGTTCCGCGGACTCCGTCACCGGGGCCGTCCTGATGGGCGTACGGCTGTACGACCCCGCCATCGGACGCTTCCTGTCCATCGACCCCGTCCTGGGTGGCAACGACGACGCCTACGTCTATCCGGCCGACCCGGTCAACCAGCTGGACCTGGACGGTCGGGCTTCCAGGAAGCCCGCGTCCCTGAACCACAAGGAGAAGCAGGCCCTCGAAGACAGGGCCAACGGGCGGCCGTACGACCACAAGGCGTACAAGTCGGCAAAGAAGAAGCTGGAGCAGGCCGAGAAGTACGCGGGCAGCCGCAACCAGCAGAAGAACCGCTCGCAGTCGGACAGCCTGCGGGTGGTACTGAAGGCGCTGGGACTGTTTGCCTTCATCATCGCCCTCGTGGTCACCCTGGTCGTCTTCTGGGAGGTGGACATCGTGGCCGCGGTGCTCTGGGCACTGTCCTGATCCCCGGTGGGCCGGGCGATCCGGCCGGCCCACCATCAGGACCCCGCACACCGACAGCGAGAAAGGATTCCCGCCATGTCAGCAGGCTCGGAACCCAACGATCCGTCCTGGTACGGCATCCGATGCATCTTCCGTCACGGCCCGCTGGAGGTCTACGAGGAGCGCATCACCCTGTGGACCGCCCATTCGCCCGACGAGGCGATCGAGCGCGCCGAGGCCGAAGCCGCGGAATACTGCGAGGGCCTCGACGACGTCGAGTACGTCCGCTTCGCCGAGGCCTACACGATCGACGGGGCGCCCGGGGAAGGCGCCGAGGTGTTCTCCCTCATGCGGGAGAGCACACTGCCACCGAAAGACTACGTCTCGCGGTACTACGCAACGGGCAGTGAACGGACAGGGTGAGCGGTAACGACACCCAAGGCGGGCACCACAGTCCAACTCCATCTGGACAGCAGCAAAGCCCCTGTCTGTCTTCGACGAATACAGAAATCTGAAGGACGACTCAGCCGCCATCCGCTATGGGCGGTCTGATTAGAACGTAGAGGAGGGACTGGTGTCGGCACTCGGTACTCCCCGTGCCGACACCAGTGCTGCTTGAAGTCGACGATGTGCCCCATCGGCGGCTACGGCTTGGACAGCTGCAGCGTCCCGTCCGAGGTCACGTTGATGTAATAAGGCCCCGGAGTTGCCTGGTAGGGGTCTAGCCCTTGCCGCGTCCCTCCTCTGCTTCACAGGTTATGTCGCGGTCGATAGGGGCAAGTGCATTACCTCGCCGCGAGCGGAACAAGAGTCCTGCCCCGGTGACACCATGAGGACATGATGATCGATTCTGGTTCCGCCGCCACCGTAATCACCTACGTCGCCTCCATCGCCACCGTGGCCTCATCGCGCCTGTACCTGAGGAAGCAATTCAAGATCATCGATCCGGTGGTCGGCGAGATCGAGAACCTTACCGAAACGCTCTCTCGACTGAATAGATTCCCTTTCTCATGGGGTTGGTTCTCCATGGGTGCCGGACTCGCTTTGGTCGCAGGTGGAATCCGAAACTATACGCGATGCGACTTGGTATCTCGCGCGGCGAAGACTGCGGCGGCGTGGAAAGATTCGAGCTCTCTGCCGAGTTGTGGTGTGTGTCGTAGCGGCGACCGTCGGACTAATAGCTACATGAGCAAATAAAATAAAGCATGGCCGTGAAATTCGAACCCACGCCAGTCGTCCAGAGAAGCTGGCGCGCCTTATGACCGCGCCTTCAAGACTGGACGGATCTATTTGTCGAAATTTGTATTGCCGCCTCCTTTCAGCCCGTTCGCCGCGGGTTGAAAGGACGGAAGACAGGAAAGAAATGCGCAGATTCGCAGCACTGCTGACAGCTCCCGCCCTTCTGCTCACGGGATGCAGCAGCGATCATTCATCCGGCAAGGCCCGCCCGGACGGCTGGCACCGGCCGGTCGCAGCCCCCACCGTTTCCGTGCGCGCGCGGCCCGAGCCTGCCGCGGTGCGCACCGACGCCGTACTGCCCACCATCGCGGGCCAGTTCGGACACCCGGCCGAGATCATCCTCCCCAGGTCCGCGCCGAGCGGCAAGTTTGTCGTAGCGCCGCAGACGCCGGGGCGGGGACTCGCCGCACACACTGGCGACATCGCCGTGGTCCGCTACACAGCCAAGGTATGGCGCACCGGCAAGGCGCTTCCCGGCTCGTACGGCAAGGGGACCCGGCCGCAGGTGTTCGCCGTCGGGCGGGGCGCGACGCTGCCTGCCCTGGACCGGGCCGTGCAAGGTGGGCGCGCCGGGAGCCGGGTCCTGGTCGTCGCACCCCCGGCGGCCGCGTACGGGACGACCGGCAGCGCGCGGCTCCATGTCACCGGCAAGGACACGGTCGTGTTCGCCGTCGACATCCTGAACGTCATCGGTGCGCACGCCCTCGTCCCCGGCGAGCAGCACTCGGTCTCCGATGCGCTGCCCGAGGTGCACATGAACAAGGGCGACGGCACCGCAACCCTGGCCGTCCCCGACCAGGCGGCCCCCAAGGTCCTGGTCGTCAAGCGCCTGGTGGACGGCACCGGCCCGGTGGTGAAGGCCGGGCAGACCCTGGTCCTGCAGCATTCCTCGGCTGCTTGGGATGCCGCTCGCGGCAAGGACGAGGCGGACCTCTTCCTCAGCTCCCACGCGGACGGAGGCCCGCTGCCCGTCGTGATCGGCCGAGGCAACGTCATCGCTGGCTGGGACCGTGCCCTGGTCGGTAGGCGGGTCGGCAGCCGTGTGCTCGCCGTCATCCCCGCGAAGCTGGCGTACGGTGCGCATCCCCCGAAGGGCCTGGCACCCGGCGCCACGGTGATCTCGGTCTTCGACATCCTCGCCGCCGTCTGAGGCGATGCCGGGACCGGCCACTCATCCAGTCGACCAGCCCTGCAGCACGAAGGCCGCCCAGTGCGCACCCGTGATGACATCCATCACCTGTGTCTGGGCGTGCCGCAGGGCAGCGATGGGGAACGTTCTACCGCTCCCACGGGTCCATCCGCTCGAAGTCGGCGAGAAGGTCGAGATGACCCACGACGCGACGCCTCGCGCCAGTCCAGGCACTCACAAGATCACGATCTACAGCTGGACTGCAGCGGCGCCGGGGCGGTGGTGACCGGCTCCTGGCGTACTGGGACCGGCGTGCCTGGCATGACGTGAGCGGCGATGACGTCAACGCGTACCTCAAGGAGCTGGCCGGACTGGAGATCTCGGCCAAGGACTTCCGCACCTGGCACGCCACCGTCATGGCCGCCGTCGCGCTGGCCGTCTCCCAGCCCGTCGCGCGCAGCGAGTCCGCCCGCCGCCGCGCCGTCGCCCGGGCGGCGCGCGAGGTCGCCGGGTATCTCGGCAACACCCCGGCGGTCTGCCGGGCGTCCTACATCAATCCGCGAGTGGTCGAGCTGTACGAGGAAGGGGGGACGGTCGTCGCCGCGCTCCCGCACCTCGGTGACGAGGGTGCGTACGGCGTACCCGCGACCCAGGGACCCGTCGAACGCGCCGTGCTGCGCATGCTCCGCACCGGACACCCACCCGAAGGCACGTGAGAAACGGACGCTACCTGGAGCAGAGCCGGCTGTCACTGCCGACCTGGTGGCTCTCACAGCAGACGCGGGTCCGCCCGGGTGAGCCCCGCCTGGCAGGTCAGCTCCGCTTCCTCCAGGTCAGTGGCGGCTTGCACGACTGCCCCGGTGCAGGACAATCCTCGTCGGACTGGCTGGATCTCCGGCTGAGGGCCCGCTGGTCGACGCAGCCCGCGCAGTCGGCGGTGCGCGAGGCGGCCGGGGCCCCAGACGCTTGCGCGTATCGTTCGAGGGACTCGGGCCCAGGGGCGGCGGGCGGCAGGCCGGGTTTCTCCCCGTTGTTCGTCGCAGGGCTACGCGCGAACCTGGTCGTGTGCAACGCTTTGCGCACGGCGGTCTGTTGGTTGCACCGAGGCTCGTTGTCCGTGTCCAGGCCACAGCGTCCCCATCCGTAGCATGCCCCTGCCCCCTGCCCCTACCCCGCGTCGCCCGCCCGGTTCATGAGCGCATGGCGGTTGGGTTCGGTCCACGTGACGCCCAGCTTCAGCGTTGCCGGCGCAGCCGTTGGCATCGTTTGTCATCCGGGCGTGTGCGCGACCGCGGGTTTACTGCAGCCCGCGGCGTCCCAGCCGGTCGCGCAGACGGTCCCAGGGCCCCAGACGGCGGAGGTGAGCTTGGCCAGGGCCGGCCGAGTCAGGCGCGTCAGGGCGTGGCCGGGTGGGTGCGACGGCTTCCGCGTGGCGTGTCCCGGCCCCCGCTTCGCGCAGGACGGCGGCGGGGCTCATGGCCTGCAGGCGGGGGAACACCCGCTGTTCCAGCTCGACCACGTGCTCGGTGACGCGGAGACGAGGCACAGCAAGAGATGCACATACCGTTCGCTGCGTGCCGGTACTGCTTCAAGGGACTCGAGCGTCCGTTGGATGTCCTCGTCGACGGCGAGCAGCGCGTTCACCCTCTTGTCCCCGTCTACGACGTAACGGTGCACGAGCGGGTACAGACGCTCCTTCTCCGCCACCAGATGACTCACCAGACGGCAGCTGGCCTGTTCCACGAGTGACGTGCGCTCGTCGCTGCCGGGTGGAGCGGACCGCACCCGGTCGAGCAGGTTCTGGATCCCGCGGTGGTCCGCCGCGAGCTGTTCGATGATGCCGCTGTCACTCCCTGCGAGCTCCCTGAAAGGTGAGGCGCCGGTGGTCACCGGCAGCTGTCGGTCCTGGATGCCCGCCTGACCGCCGTTTCATTCCGGCACGAGGGCGGGTTGGTTGAGGAATACGGCCTTCGGGTAACCGAGCGCCCGTCGCGCGAGTCGTCGGGCCGTGCGGCGCACGGTGACCGGGCGGGCCTGCTGAAGGGACCGGACGCGGATCGTGCCCTGGAGGCGCTGCGTGAGGACTTGGTCCGGCATGCCGCCGGGCCGCTCCATGACGATGCCGCGACGCTTTTGCTCCGCTATCACGACCATGCGGGCTGAATGTCTGTTCGTATGAAGTGCAAGCGGGGCGGCTTTGGCACGGTAGAAAGGATGTATGGCGGAGCAGCAGACCCCCACGGGTGCCTTGGACGATGTAGATGCGGTTACCAGAGCGGTGCTGACCGCGTCGCGTCTGTTGGTGGCGGTCTCCGCCCGCTCGTTGGCGGCGGTGGAGGAGCGGGTGACCGTCGCCCAGTTCCGGATGCTGGTGGTGCTGTCCACCAGGGGGACGACCAAGCTGGTCGAGCTCGCCGAGTTGCTCCAGGTGGCACCTTCCACCGCCATGCGCATGGTCGACCGGCTCATCGCCGCCGGGCTTGCCGACCGGCAGGCCAATCCCGTCAACCGTCGCGAGACCCTGCTGCGGCTGACCGAAGAGGGCCGGCGCACCGTCGAGGAAGTCACCGCCCGGCGGCGCGCCGAGATCGCCGCCATCGTCGAACGGCTTCGCCCGATGGAGCGGCTGGCGCTCGTGGAGGCGCTCAGCGCCTTCAACGAGGCGGGAGGCGAGCCTCCGGCACCGGGGGCGGACGATCCGGAGCCACACCCGCTCGGCTGGATCGTGGACGGAATGCTGGCGGACGACGCCTGACAGGGCACGGTCGGCCGTGAACTACTTTCAGGGGCTCCCTATCTCTGCCTCCCTCACGTTTTGCATAATGCAAGCGAAGTGGAGGAGCGTCGGCGGTCGCCCATAGCCAGGGACAAGAATGCGGGTGCGGCACGCATGCGCCGAAGGCGTCGGCCCTCGTCTTCCGCCGAGTCACACCTCATGTCGCATGGGCGGACCACGGTGTGGGGGCCGGCCGAGTTCGTCGGGCTGCCGCCCGGATGGCTCGTCGTAGAAGGCGTCCTCGCGGGGGCCGTCGCCACCGCCGCAATCGTGGGAACGGCACTCTTCGGTGCCTGGTCGGGCAGACCTTCGTTGGCCGACGGCGAAGCAGGGCTGGTGTGCGGGGCCGCGCTGGCCCTCTATCTGACGTCCGTGGGAGCCGGCCGCGCACGGGTCGGTATCACGGCCCTGCTCGGCGTGTGCCTCGCGCTTCAGGCGCCGCAGGCCGCCGCCGGTGTGGTGCTGGCTGAGCGTGGGCGGGTGCAGTCGGTGGTGGTGACATCGGTCGACGATGGCCGGGCGGCGAACGGTGGTCACGGCCGCTACCTCTGCTCGGTGATGGACCACGACGGCGTCTCGTTCAAGGTTCGGATCTGGCGCGGCTGTGGCGAGGCGACGCGGCCGGGAGACGCGCTCGCGATCGTCTACGACCCCGAAGGGCGGGTGCCGCCGCGTGGCGTGGCCGGAGGGCCGGGACCGCTGCGGGACCTTGCCCCGTGGAGCATGGCACTCATAGCCGTAAGCGTGACCGCCGTGGTGCGCTCCTATCGGCTTTCCAGTCCTCCCGAAGTTCCCCAGGTCAGCGGCCGACACGCCACGGGCCGCCGCTGATCAACCCGTCGTCCGGATGGTGGACGGTGCGGGCGAGGCTGTGTTTGTCGGCACCTCCGGGGCGGTGTGAGGGCTACCACGGGGGCCCGGTATCGGGTGGGCCCGCCTACTGCGAGCCCGGTCGGCTGCCCTACCCGGATGGTCCCAGAATCAGATTCGTGGCGATCAGCCCCATCAGGCACGTGATGCTGCCCGTCAAGCTGTTGCTCCCCACGATCCCGGGCGGTGCGTCGTGGGATGCGGTCACGACTGATGGCGCAGGGATGAGCCAAAGACCAAGGGGCGCCATGGTTCAAGCGAGTCGGTGCATCCGCTCAGGCGCGAGGGGGATTCCGAAGGCAAGGACCGTGGCGGCGAGCCCCCTGATCAGCATGTTGGCCGTCAGGTAGGGGTTCGTTCTGGCGAAGGGGATCGCCCATGGCGAGACAGCCGTGTAGACGCCGGCCAGCAGGATGAGCCAGTCCACTGCGCCTGCCGGGTCGCTCGGCCCTCTGCACAGGGCGGTTTTGCACGTCGGGCGCACCCGACTTGCTGTGTTCGGTCCAGTGACGTCAATACGTCATAGCTGTGCTCCGCGAGCGCTCCGGTCACTAGCCCGGCACGAGGGCGCCGGTCCCGCTCACATCCGCTCCTTCCAGCCGGCCCGGACCAGCCAGTCGTTGACCGACCAAGCCGTGAAGAATCCGACGATCATGGCGAGCTGCATCAGGAGCCAATACGCGGCCGTGGTCGTGTCCAGGCCGGGCGCGAAGAGAGCCTCCTGGCAGGCCCACATGCCGGCGAACAGGCCAACCTGGAACGCCAGAATGGAGAACGTGTCGGCCTTGACGGCGGCCCAGAAACCCTGGGCGGGTCCGATGTCGCGCATGGGGACGATGGTGAAGTACTGGAAGCCGATGCCCAGCAGCCAGGCGAATGCGAAGTCCAGCAGGAAATCGGCGTGCAGCGGTTTGCCAGCGATCGTCAGACCGCTCGCCCGTACCAGCCATTCGCCCGCGATGTCTCCCAGGACGCAGCCTGCGCCGCAGTGGCTGATGGCCTTCGCGGAGGGGACCCAGCCCGCCAGCTTCTCCGGATCCGGGTCGCCCTGCTCCTCAATCACCGGCAGGGACGTACGCCGACCGTGGCGGACGTAGAACCAGAGCGCGGCGGGACCCCAGTACAGAGCTGTGATCGGGTGTACCAGGTGCATGATCCACATGCGCTGCCGGTATCCGCGCAGTGTCATGTCCCACACGATGGCCAGGGCGCTCGCCCCTGCCACTGAGAGACTGGCCAAGCCGAGCGCCTCGAGCCAAGGCGGCGGCGGGTGGTGTGGCTCCACTGCCGTCACCTCTCGTGCAGCCGCGCCGACGCCACGCGCTCCGGTCGCATGATGCGGATCTTGCGACCCTCGCAATTGGGGCAGCGCGGCGACTGCAGCGGTGAAGGCACGAGTTGCCGCTGAGGTGGTAGACGGCAATGATCTGCCCGCGATCGTCCACCGTCACATCGATGTCGTACGCGCTTTCCCATCCGTGCCCGCAGTCGAGGCAGACGAACGAGTAGGCGCGCCGGACGTGCTTCGAGAGATCTCGGGAGTGGATCGCAACACCTGGGGATTGCGAGTTCAGGTGGTCGCGTGTACCGCGCGAAGTGCGCTCTGGTGGCTGAGCCACCCGACCGGCTTGCCCCGTTCGGAATCCAGTACGGGCACCCCGGTCCCGGCGGCCGACAGCAGGGCGTGCAGGGCCTGGGCGAGGGGCTGCTCCGTCGTGACCGTCGTCGGTGGCGCGGCGAGTTGCTCGACCGTCCGCGGCGCGGCGTCCGGTTGTTCCGCGAGGGCCTCGGCCACTGCCTGTGCCGTGACGATGCCGACATACTCCCCTGTGTCGGCGACGACCGGGAGCGCGCCATGGCCGGAGAGGCTCAGGAGGTCAGCGGCGTCGGCAAGAGCTGTGGTGGCGGGCAGCGGGGAGGGCAGTGGCTCCATGACGGCACCGACGTGCTGGGTGCCGATGGCCGCTCCGGGGGCGGGGCCCTCGAGGTCGATGCCGCGCCGGCGCAGCTTCAGGGTGTAGATGGTGTCGCGGGAGAGCAGGTGGCTGGTGGCGGTGGCCAGCACGATCGCCAGCATCAGGGGCAGAATGATCGAGTACTCGCCGGTCAGCTCGAAGAGGATGACCACGGCGGTGATCGGCGCCCGGGCCGCACCGGCGAATGTGGCACCCATGCCGATCAGGGCGTACGCGCCCACCGCGCCAGCGGTGCCGGGCAGCAGGTGGTGGACGCCGATGCCGTACGCGGAGCCCAGCATGGCACCGATGAACAGGCTCGGCGCGAAGACACCGCCCGAGCCGCCGATGCCGATGGTGAGGCTGGTCGCCAGCATCTTGCCGGCCAGGAGCAAGAGCAGGAAGCCGACCGCGTAGCCGCCCTCGGTCGCCTTCTCCAGGACCGGGTAGCCGACGCCGTACATCTCCGGCAGTGCCAGCAGCACCAGGCCGAGCAGCCCTCCGCCGACCGCGGGGCGCAGCCATTCAGGGCCGCGCCAGAGCCAGTCGCAGGCGTCCTCGATCAGGTAGAGGAAGCGGGTGAAGCCCATGCCGACGAGGGCGGCGATGATGCCGAGCAGGGCGAAGAAGCCGTACTGGGCGAGGTGGTCGACGTGGAAGGCGGGCAGGGTCAGGAAGGCGACGTCGCCGAAGGAGGCGCGGCCGATGATGCTCGCGGTGACGCTGGCCAGCACCGTCGCGCCGAACGCCTCCGCCGAGAAGGTGCCGAGGATCAGTTCCATGGCGAAGAAGACGCCGGCCAGGGGAGCGTTGAAGGTGGCCGCGATGCCGCCCGCCGCGCCACAGGCGACCAGGAGCTTCGTGCGGCCCTCGGCCGCCTTCGTCACGCGGCCGAGGGTGGAACCGAGCGCGGAGCCGATCTGCACGATCGGGCCCTCCCTGCCGACCGAGCCGCCGGACCCGATGCACAGGGCGGAGGCGAGTGTCTTGACGACGGCCACCTTCGGGCTGATCTTCCCGCCGCGCTGGGCGACGGCCAGCATGACCTCGGGCACGCCGTGCCCGCGGGCCTCCTTTGCGAACCGGTTGACCAGCGGGCCGTACAGCAGTCCGCCGATCACCGGGACGAGCAGCACGAAATAGGGGCCCAGCCACGGCATGTGCGGATTGCTCTGGCCAGGGGAGGCGGAGTAGTCGTCGTGCCCCGACAGCGCGCGGGTGAAGGTCTTGATGCACCAGCGGAACACGACCGAGCCGACGCCCGCTCCGGCACCGACCACCACGGCCAATGCCATGACACCCCACGAGGCGTTCCGTAGCCCCGCGAGCCTTTGCGCAGGTTCGGCACCGCTCGCTGCCGTGATGGGCCCTCGTGTGCTGTTCCCCGTTGCCGGTATGGCACCCATATATTTACCCCTTCCTACATTTGCATTATGCAAAATTAGTCAGGAGGGCGCTTCATCTGTCCACCCATCGGGATCGAAGGGTCGCAGGCGATCACAGCCTCGCGGCGGCGGGGGACCAGGGAACAGGTCGGGTCGGCGATCACTGCCAGCGCGCGCAGGCTCTTCCGAACAGGCTCGCTGTTCGTCTTGACGCGATAAGCCTTGCATAGTGCAAAATGGGTGGGGGCCGTAGCCCGCTGACCGTGCCCAGGCATGAAGGTGGTGTGCGCCGATGAGGGTCGTCATCTGTGGGGCCGGTATCGCGGGACTCGCCCTGGCCGGCCGCCTGCACAACGTGCTCGGCTGGGAGGTCGTGGTCCTGGAGAAGGCGCCACGGCCCCGCACCGAGGGCTACATGATCGACTTCTTTGGGCCCGGATACGACGCGGCGGAGGCCATGGGGATGCTGCCATGGCTGGAGGAGCTCAGCTACCCGGTCTCGGAGGCTGCTTTCCTGGACGGGGACGGGCGGTGCCGTGCCCGGCTCCCGTACGGCCGGTTCGCCCGTTCCGTGCGTGGCCGGCTGCTGAGCATCATGCGGCCCGACCTCGAACTCGTCCTGCGAGAACGTCTGTCGTTCGCCGTCCGCCTGCGCTTCGGCGTCGGCCCGGCCAGTGTGGACGCACGGCCGGATGGAATCCACGTCACCCTCACCGACGGCAGTGGCATCGACGCCGATCTCCTTGTCGGTGCCGACGGCCTCCACTCCACGCTGCGCACCCTGGTCTTCGGCGAGGAACACCAGTACGTGCGATACCTCGGCTACCACACGGCCGCATTCATCTTCCACGACCCTCAGGTGCACGAGCAGCTCGGTGACCGGTTCTGCCTCACCGACACCGTGGGCAGGCAGATGGGCCTGTACGCGCTGCGCGACGACGAGGTCGCCGCCTTCACCGTGCACCGGGCCGCCGATCCCTCCCGCTCCGGCGACGCGCGGGACGCCCTGCGCCGCGAGTACGGCTCGCTCGGCTGGCTCGTGCCCCGCGCCCTGGCCCAGTGTCCTCCGTCCGCACAGATCTACTACGACCAGGTCGCGCAGATCGATCTGCCCAGCTGGAGCCACGGGCGGGTCGTGCTGGTCGGTGACGCCTGCCAGGCTGTGTCCCTGCTCGCGGGGCAGGGCGCCTCTCTGGCGATGGGCGGTGCGTATGTGCTGGCCGACCAGCTTTCCCGAGCTTCCCGGATCGAGGACGCTCTGCACGCGTACGAGCGGCTGTGGCGGCCCGTCATCAAGAACAGGCAGCGCGTCGCCCGCAGAGCCGCGCGCTGGTTCGTCCCCGAATCATCGCGGCAGGTGCGCGCCCGCCGGGCTGCCTTGCTGCTCGCGGGACTTCCTGGCGTGTGGCGTCTCGTCGGTACCGCGCTTGCTGGTAGGCGACAACTCTCCTTGGGGGTAATCCGCCGTGGGTCCGGCCTGAGTGAGCGCGGCGCCAGTCGTGGGCGTCGCGCGCAGCAGCGCAAGTCCCCACAGGCCATGAACAGTTCGTGCCGGGCTGGGGAGCCCGGCAATCCGGAGGGAATCGACATGCAGCCAAGTCCCCCGCTCGGCCCTGGCGCCGTCACCGCTCACCTGCGCAGAGTCCTACCTCTCCGAAGCCTCCATGGCCGAGCTCTTCACCACCAAGCCAACCGAACCCGAACCGCAGATCACCCCACAAACGGAACCGAAACAGCTGCCGTGACTACACCACCCCGTGGGACATGACCGTTTCCACGGCTCCGGTGGGCTGGTGCTGCTCGCAGGGACGGGAACATGCTGGTCAGCCGGGGTTCGGGAGGGCGTGGAGCCGGTCCAGGGCCTCGTGATTACCTCGGTCCACGGCCAGTGCTTGGGCCAGACGGAGGTAGCGGCGTCGGCCGGTGGCGATGAGCTGGGCGACGGTGGAGAACAGCCGAAGCCGCAGTCGGCGGGGCTCCCAGAACCGGGCTTGGCCGGTCAGGGGGAACAGGGGCATCCAGGCCAGCAGGTCGAAGGCGATCTGGATGATCTCCAGCCAAATCTGGTTCGGCATGGCCTCCTGGAGGGGGAGGGTGCGTAGGCCGGTGGCGCGGGCGGCGCGGATGCGGTCCTCGGCGCGGGCCCGCTGCCGGTGGCGCAATTCGAGGGCGGCGATCGTCTCGCCCGCCGTGTTGGTGGCAAAGGCCTGATCAACTCATACGCGTGCTCCGACGATGCTGCAGTCGCGATAGCCGGGCGCGAGATGGCGCGGACGTGGTCCGCAACATGTACGACCGGCGGGGCCACCGCATCGACAAGGGTGCCGGGGAACTTTGCCGCCGCCGATGTGGAGGCTGAGAAGACGATCCTCGGCGTCATCACTGCCGCACGGCCTGATGACGCGGTGCTCGGCGAGGAATGCGGGCAGCCGTCGCCAGCTCATGGCGTGTGCGCAGTGCTCCCCATGACGACCGCCACGCGTAGCCAGTCCAGGCCCCGCATCCATTGCCGTACGTCCTCGGTGCGCTCCGCCTTACCCTCGGTGGTCATCGTGTTCCCCTCGTCCTCATGCCTCTTTTCCCGCTCCTGGCAGCGTTGTTATCGCTGGGCGACCCTCCCGTCGGTGGAACGCGGCAGTGGCGGCGGCTGTGGCAAGGCCGATGAGTGCGGCGCCCGCCCAGTAGGCCGGCCCCAGTCGGTGCTGGAACAGCGTGGTGAACAGCGCACCTCCGGCGAAGCCGCCGAGGGACTCGCCGAGGGTGGCGTTGACCTGCCGGAAGTTGAAGACCTCGACCATGGGTCGATCCCCGCCCAGTTGTGCGTAGGCGGTGCTGACCATGGGTGAGAAGACCATCTCGGCGGTGGCGAAGACGCCGACGGCGAGGAAGGTCAGGGCGATGGACGGGCCGGGGAGCGCGAGGAGGAGGAACGAGACGCCGAACACGGCGATGCCGACGCAGAGGATGATCCCCGGTGTGTGCCCGCGGCCGAGTGCCCGGTTGGTCAGGCGGGTGACCAGTACCTGGCCCGCGACGATGATGACGGCGTTCATGGTGTAGTAGGCGCCACGTACGGTCGGGGAGTCGGTGACGTGGGTGATGTGGATGGCGAAGGCCGAGAAGAACTGGCCGTACATCACGCTGCCGACGAGAGTGAGCAGGGAGACGGTGCGTACGCGCGGGTCGCGCACCATGTCCGCGACGACCCGCAGGCCCCGGGGTTTGCGGGTGGCGCTGTCGGCAGGGCGCAGGTCTCGCGGGACGAGGACGAACATCAGCGAGGCCGTGAGCAGGAAAATGCCGGCGATGACGGGGAGCAGGACACGGGGGTGGTCGCCGAGCAGCAGGTTCGCCGCCAGGGGGCCGACGGCGGCGGCCACGTTGATGGCGACCTGGATGTAGGCGAAGGCTGTGTTGCGTGCGGTGGGTTCGGCCTGGGTAAGGGCCACCAGTACGCGTGCGCTGATGTTGTTGGCGCTGACGCCGAGTCCGGCGAGGACCAGGCAGGCGAGGATGCCGACGGGGTGTGTCATGCCGTGCAGCAGCAGGAAGCCCGCGCCGGCGATCACCAGGCCGCCGGCGGTCGTGGTGCGTACTGGCAGTCTCTGCAGGGTGTTGGCGCAGAAGAGCGAGCCTCCCTTGTAGGCGAAGGTGAAGGTGAACAGCGCGGTGCCGGTCAGCAGGGGGTCGGGGTTCCGGGTGAGGATCCCGATGATCGTCGGCAGGACCGGTACGACGCAGTAGAAGCCGAGGCCGGAGAGGAAGAAGTCGACGATGACGGGAGCCGCGATGGTGTTGCGGCTCCCGGGTCGGGTGGCGGTGGGGGCGTTGGCAGCCATGCGTCAGTGGTCGGCGAGGGCCTGGGCGCAGGCGTCGGTCGTGGCCCGGAGGAGTCCGGCGAAGGACGCGTCGAGGAAGAGGTCGGCGATGTCGACGTCGGCCCTGACGGCATCGCTGATGGAGGCCACGAGTTCGGCGGCGAGGAGCGAGTCGCCGCCGTCGGCGAAGAAGTCGGAGTCGTCGGTGATGTCGTCGGCGGAGGTTTCGAGGACGAGGGCCCAGCGCTGGCGGACGGTTTCTTCGATGGTGATGGGGTCCATGGGATCTCCGGGTGGGTGGTGGGTGGTGGGTGGAGGTGGGTCAGGTGTGGTTGAGCAGTCGGGCCCGGTCGACCTTGCCGTTGGTGGTGAGCGGGAAGGCGTCGAGGTGGGTGATGCGCCGGGGCACCATGTAGGCGGGGAGTGAGGCCGCGAGGGCGGTGCGCAGGGTGCGCGGGTCGGCGGTCCGCCCGGTGTAGAAGGCGGTGAGTTCCAGGTGGCCGGCCCGGCCGGGGGCGGCGACGACGACCGCGTCCTGGACGGGTTCAGCCAGCCTCAGCGCGCCTTCGATCTCGGAGAGTTCGATGCGGAATCCTCTTATCTTGACTTGGGAGTCGAGGCGTCCGAGGTGGACCAGGTCGCCGTCAGGGGTGTATGCGACGCGGTCCCCGGTGCGGTACCAGGCCTGCGCCGTGGGGAGTGCGTCGTCGGCGAGAGGGAGATAGGTGTCCTGTTCGCGGACGTAGTACCGGCCGGTGTTGTCCTGGGGGTCGAGGTAGCCGGCGAAGCGCTGCGACCCGCGAAGGCACAGCTCGCCCTGCTCGGCTTCGCGGCCGTCCGCGACGACGACGCGTTCCATGTGATCGTAGACGCGTCCGATGGGCAGGGTGCCGTTGTCCGTCTGGGGCCAGTGCCGGGGGTCGTCGGCGAGCGAGTGGCTGCTGACGGAGATGGTGCACTCGGTGGGGCCGTACAGGTTCTCCAGCTTGCTCTGCGGTGCCGCTCCGTGCCAGGCGCGGGCGTGATCCGCGGTCAGGGGTTCTCCGCCGAACATGCTGACCTTCAGTGTCGGCATCGACGCCTCGGTCAGTTCGCCGAGCTTGGCGGCCGTGGCGATCGTGGAGGGGACGGAGAACCAGTGGGTGATCGCCTCGCGGCGCACCCAGGCGACCGGGTGCAGCAGGTCGTTGGGGGTGGGGGCGACCAGGGTGGCGCCTGATCCCCAGGCGACGAACATGTCGAAGACCGAGGGATCGAAGGCGAAGTCGAAGGTCTGGGTGAGCCGGTCGCCGACGCCGATGCCATAGGCGTCGATATTGTGGCGTACGCAGGCCAGGGCGTTGCCGTGGGTGATGGGCACGCCCTTGGGGCGTCCGGTGGTGCCCGAGGTGAAGATGACGTAGGCCACGGGGTCGGCCGGATGCGCCGTGGTCGGCTGCTCCCGGCGCTGGGGCGGCACCTGTGTGCGCGCTGGCGCTGTGGGCAATGCGTCGATCGCTATCACGCGCGGGGCGTTCGGCGTCTCGGCGAGCGGGGCCAAAGTGGCCGCCCCGGCCGCGTCGGCGACCAGGAGCGACAGGTTCGCGGCTTCGCAGATGGCGCGGACGCGGGCCGTGGGGGCGGCGGTGCTGAGGGGGACGACTGTGGCGCCCAGGCGCAGGAGGGCCAGGTAGGCGGTGTAGGTGGCCGTGGTCTTGTGCCCGATGAGGCCGACGCGGGGCGGGAAGCTGTTGCCGGTTCCGGCCGCTTGCAGGAGGGTGCTAGCCGTCGCTTCGGCTGCGTCGATCAACTGGGCGTAGGTGAGGTCGGGTTCGTGGGCCACGACGAGCGCGGTAGCCGCCGGGTGGCGTCGTGCCGTGTGGGCGACGAGGTCGTGGAGGGTCATGGCGGTCATGCGGTGGCCTCCGCGGTCTGGTCGCGCTCGACCCCCGTGACGAGGGTGTCGAGGCGAGCGAGGAAGCGTCGGCCGAGGTCCTCGATCCATGCGGTGGCGAGCAGGCTGGGGCAGTACGTGGCCCGCAGCGTCAGGTCCGGGCCGTTGCGTTCGACCATGACGCTGAGCAGGTCCAGGATGGTGCCGGCCGCGGTGGGGTGCTGTTCGGCGGTGATGCCGGGAAGTGGCAGCAAGTCGGTGAATCCGTCGATGAGTTGGAAGGCGACGGCGGATTCGGGGTTGGGTACGAACTGTCGGTCGAGGAGTGCCGCCTCGTTGACGGCGTCCAGGGAGACGCGGGCGTGGGCGAAGGCCGTCATGGCGGCGCGGTGGGTGGCCGCGAGCTGTTCGCGTGTGCCGGCGCCAGGGTCGGTCGGTACGCGCAGCACCAGGTTGTTGGAGAAGCGTCCGATGCCTTCCCACAGGGGCGCGGAGAGGCGGTTGGCGTATCCGCACTCGACGAGGTGCTCGCGGGCTCCGGTCAGGTCGGCGAGCGCTCCGCTGAAGGCGGACAGCAGCAGGACGTAAGGAGTGGTGCGGGACCGCGCCGCGGCCTGGGCGAGCCGGTCGGCCGTGTGGTGGGGCATCGCGGTGGTGTACGTGCTCGCGCGCCGGTCCTGTGACGGGATGACGGGAAGCGGCGTGACCGCGGGGGCGTCGGCGAGGCCGCGGGCCCAGTGGGCCAGGCTGCGGTTGAAGTTGCCTGCCGTGGAGCGCTCATGCCACCAGTGGGCGTAGTCGGGGAACTGGACGGTCAGTTCGGGCAGTGGTGCCGCGCCTGCGGTGGTTTCGGCGGTGTACAGCGCCGCGAGATCGCGCAGGGCGATGCGGACGCTGGTCTGGTCGCAGATGATGTGGTGCAGGACCATGCACAGGATGGCGCGCTCGGGCCCGGTGCGGGCGAGGGCGAAGCGCGCCGGCGGGCCGGTCTCGAGCTCGAAGGATCGGTCCGCGACGGTTGCGGCCCACTGCCGCTCGGCCTGGCCGGGATGGTGGGCGTACTCGGCCAGGTCCTCGGTGGTCAGTGCGGGCAGGCGTGCGGCGGTCGTCGGGAGCACGTGCTGCCACAGCCGGTCGCCGTCGGTGCGGAACTCGGTACGCAGGGCCTCGTGCCGGGCCACGAGTCGGTCGACAGCGCGACGCAGTGCTCCTTCGTCCAGTGGGCCTTTGAGGGTGAAAGCGGCCGAGAGGTTCATGAAGGCGTTGTCGCTTCGGCCATGGTGGGCACGCCAGTCGCGGCGCTGGGCCGGGGTCGTGGGTGCGCGTCGGGCGTCCGGGCGCGGCGTGATGTAGCTCATGTGCGGGCTCTCTGTCGGACGATCGGGGCCGGGGCTCAGGGCGCCGCCGGCGAGAGTTTCTCGTCGTCGGCGGCGGCCCGGGCGGAGAGGTCAGGCCTGGACGGAGCCGAACAGGCCCGTCTTCTCGGACAGGGCGACGCCCTTGGCGAAGAACTCGTCGCGCATGACCTGGCACTGGCGCACGTGGCGGTCGCCGTTGTAGCCGGTCCTCGCATGCAGGACGCGCAGGTTGTCGAAGAGGAGGGCGTCTCCTGCGGCCATGGTGTATTCGATGCGCTGAGCGGGCTCGTAGGCGATGCGGAACGCCGTGCGCAGGGCCGCGTAGGTCTCCTCCATGAGGTCCTCGTCGACGCGGATGGCTGTCATGGTGCGCTCGTTGAGGCGCACTTCGATGACCTCGTCTTCGTGGTCGAGGAGGATGGCGGGCAGGTCGGAGGAGATGACCTGGTCCTCGATGCGGCGCTGGTGCTGTACGGGGACGCGGGTGAGCAGCTCGTACGCCTTGGGGTCGCGCTCGCGCAGAATGCGCGCGACGTTGTATGCGTCGACGAGCTGGGAGACGCCGCCGCCGCACGGGCTGGGCTTGATGCAGTGGAAGATGTTGATGCCGGTCGGCACGCGCCGGTAGGCCTCGTCGGTGTGCGGCAGGATGGGCCCGGCAAGGTCGGCGAGGATCTGGGGCTTGGCGCGGGTGATGAGGTCGAAGAACTTGCCGTAGTGCGTCTCGCGCAGGTAGCCGATCTCGTCGGCGAGTTTCTCGATGCCGTCGTGGTCGGTGCCGAGGCCGCGCAGGAGGACGAAGCCGAACTCGGCGACGGCCACGTGCAGCTTGCGGCGTTCGGTGTCGTCGGTCAGGACCTTGTCCCACTCGACAGTGGGCCACTGGCTCAGCGTGCTGTCCCACACGGTCTTGACCGGCTTGTGGCAGTCGCGCAGCTTGGCCGGGCTGTAGGCGTTGGTGCGCAGCCAGTGGGCGGTGTAGACCGACTGGTGGCTGTCGTTGTCCCAGGTGACGGTAAGGGTGTCGGCCTCGGCGGTGACGGCGGCCGGGGCGATGTCGTCGGGGATGTCCAGCAGCCGCTGGAGCCTGCTGCCGGTGGCGTGCGGTCCGCAGTCGGCGCAGGCGCAGTTGTCGCGCAGCCACATGCTGTGCAGGGTGCTGTGGTGGCCATCGCTCCACTGGATGCGGACGGCCGCGGCGTCGAAGGACGCGCTGGTGATGGTGGCCGTGTCGGTCATGGTCGGGCTCCTTTGCGTGCAGGATCGTGTGGGGTGGGTGGCGCGGTGGTCAGGCGCGGGGGGTGAGGTGGGGGGCGACGACGGTGTTGGTGAGGCGCCCGATGCCCTCGACCTCCACCTCGATCGTGTCGCCGGCGGTCAGGAAGACGGGCGGCGACAGCTCGCCCAGGTCGGACGGTGTTCCGGTGAGGACGACATCGCCGACCTCCAGCGGGGTCAGCCAGGACAGACGGCTGATGATCTCGGCGACGCCGAAGGTCATGTCTGCGGTGTTGCCGTCCTGGATGACGTCGCCGTTGAGGTAGGTGCGGACCGCCAGGTCGGTGACGTCGACGATCTCGTCGGGGGTCACGAGCGCGGGACCGAGCGGGCCGAAGGTGGCCAGCATCTTGCCGCTCGTCCACTGGCTGGTACGGAATTCCAAGTCGCGGGCGCTGATGTCGTTGGCGCAGCTGTAGCCGGCGACGTGGGACAGCGCTTCGGCGGGTGAGACCTGGTGGGCGCGCTCTCCGATGATGACCGCCAGCTCACCTTCGGGGACGGGCTGGCTGGTGTTGGACGGGACGTGGACCGCCTGGCAGTGGCCGCGCAGGGCCGAGGCCGTCTTGTGGAACACCGTCGGGTGTTCGGGGACCGGCTCGTTCAACTGGGCGAGGAACGAACGGTAGTTCATGCCGACGCCGATGACCTTGCCGGGGCGCAGCACCGGGGGCTCGAAGTGGACGTCACCGGCGGGGACGCCGTGCTCGACCAGGCACCGGTCGAGGGTCCCGCGGTCGGCGAGTACGTCGTTCCACGCCTCCTGGATGGTATCGAGCGCGTGGGCGGACAGTACGTCCTCGACCGAGCGGAAGGCCCGGTCGGGGCGCAGGTACGCGGACGGCAGGGGCAGCGTGTTGAGGTTGACGAGGTACCCGCCGTGCAGGACTCCGGCGAGGGTGAGGGTGGGGTCGCCCGTGTGTGGGGGGCGGTAGGTGACCAGGTGCATGGTGTGCTCCGGGCCCGTCAGGGGGCCGTTGGGGTGGTGTGGGTCGAGGGGCGGGCTCCGAGGTCGAGGACCCGCGCCGCCTGCTCGCGTCCGCGCAGCGTCGTGGCGCGCTGCTTGCAGTGGGCCAGGACCGCGGCGACGGCCGTGTCGTCGGCGGCGAGCCCCATCTCGCCCAGGATGGTGGCGATGGAGCGGCCGCTGCTGTTGGGGCCCATGAGCAGGGTCTGTTCGCGACCGAGGGAGGCGGCTTCGACGGCGGAGTAGATGAGGTCCTCGAAGTCCCGTCCCATGGCCCGTGCCTTGACCAGGGCTGTGGCGTGCGTGCCGGTGGCGGTGCTGAACGCGTCGGCACCGACCAGGGGTTGGTGTGCCGCTACGTCGACGTGGAGGGCCTCGGCGACCGCGGCGCACATCCCGGGCAGGCGCTTGAGGTCGAAGTCGGCGTGTCCGGCTTCGGCCAGCACCGCGATGAACTGCTCCAGGGCCAGGTTTCCCGTGCGTTCGCCGAGCCCCAGGAACGTGCCGCTGATCACTCCGGCGCCTGCTCGGGCCGCTGCCAGGGAGTTGGCCAGGGCCAGGCCGCGGTCGTTGTGGCCGTGCCAGGCCAGTACGGCGTCGCTGCCGGCACGCGAGAGGACCTCGCGGGCGAACTCCGTGTGGCGTGCGGCCCCTTCAGGCAGGCACTGGCCCACTGTGTCGTTGAGCACGACGCATCGGGCTCCGACGTCGACGGCCGCGGTGATGCAGTCGGTGAGGACGTCGGGGGGCGTGCGGGTGGAGTCCTCGAAGGCGATCCGGAAGTCGAGGCCCTCCGCCGTCGCCTGGCGGGCCACGCGCTGGAGGCGGTGCAGCATGTCCGGCAGCGACCAGTCTTCGACGTGGCAGCGCAACGGGCTGGTGCTCAGGTAGAGGTCGGCGAGGACGAGCGCTCCGGTGCGCTGCCCGATTTCCAGCAGCGGCGTGAGGTCGGACGGCACGGCGCGCGCCATCAGGACGGGCTCGACGCCGAGCCCCTGGTCGACGATGTGCTGGACGAGTGACGCGCACTGCTCGTACTCGTTGTGTGAGGCGGCGGGGAAGCCGAGGAACGACACATGCACGCCGACGGCGGCGGCGAGGTCCAGCAGGTGAGTGCGTCGGTCCAGTGAGGGCCGGCGCACCGCCACGCTCTGGAGCGACTCGCGTATGTCGTCCTCGATGCGTATTCCGCGCAGCGCCACGTCCGCCTGGGGGTTCCAGCTGTAAAGCAGGTCCGCGGCGGTGGGGCTCATCGTGCGACGGTCTCGGTCAGCCGTCGCACGGTGTCGCCCAGGCGGGCAGCGGCCTTGACGAACATGGCGGGGTCGCGCATGAGTGCGACGCGGACGTAGGAGTCGCCGACGCTCTTGTCGGTCCAGTAAAACTCGTTGCCGGGCAGAACGTGGACGCCTTCGCGGGCCAGTTCGGCGACGACCTCGGCGGAGGTGATGTCCGCGTCGATGCGCAGCCAGCTCACACTCATGTGCTCGCGCTCAACGGGCGTCAGGAAGGTGCCGGCGAGCTCGGCGTGCAGCACGGCCCGGTTCTGGGCGGCGACGCCGCGGATGTGGCTGCGGCCGTCCTGCATCGAGGTGCGCAGGAAGTCTGTCACGAGGTCGATGGCGAACGGCGACACGTGGAGCAGGAAGTCGGAGTTGATGTGCGAGATCGCCTCGACGAGCCGCTTGGACACGGACAGGAACGGGCCCTTGAGCTCCAGGGTGGGCCAGGTCTTGCCGGTGTCCTCGATGACGATGCAGTCGATGCCGGCGTCGGCGAGCATCTTGTACTGGTCGTAGACGTCGTCGTCCGGCATGTAGAACCGGAAGCACGAGTCGAGGATGAGGGTCTTGCCGGTGCGGGCGCAGAAGTCGACGATGCGCCCGAAGTTGACGCGCCGCACGGTGGCCCCGGTGGGGTTGTTCGGGCTGACGATGAACAGCACGTCCGTCGTGATCTGCTCCAGGAAGGCAACGAGCTCGTCGCCGTCGGCCTCCAGCAGGTCGTCCGGGATGGGCTCCAGGGGGACCTGGTGCCGGAGCAGGATGTCCTTGAGGTTGTCGAAGCAGGGCTCGATCAGGGTCACAGAAAGGTTCTTCAGGCGCAGATAGTTGGCGATGATCTCTATGCCGGCCGAGGCGGTGAAGCAGGGGAAGCGGGCGAAGTGGTCCGTGTCGAGCGTCTGCTGTGCCAGGGCGTAGAACGTCTCGAAGTACTCGGCTTCGATGGCGTCCTGCTGGCGGCGGTCGACCTGCCGGAACTTCTGGGGGGTGGAGTCGACGACGGCCTGCTCCTGCGGGCTCCAGTCCCGATAGGCGTGTCCGTCGGCGAGGTTGTACTCGTAGGACAGAACCGAGACCTGTCGTTCCGTCAAGTTGCGCAGCACAAAGGCTCCTAGTGCGTTTCGAGGGGGGAGTTGACCTTGCGCTGCCGCGATCGCGGACTGGAAGGATGATCGTTCAACGTTGAACTACAGTGTGCGCAAGGTGGGGTCATGGTGGTGGGTCGCACCGGCATGCGCGCCACCATCGAGTGTCCGGCTATCGAACACGCGTGAACGCTACACGGACGATCAACCGAAACTCAACCTCCTCTAGAGGGCCTATTTCGTAGAAACAAACAATGGACAGAAGGGGATTCACCTGGGTGCCCATGTTTCTCCCCTTCTATGGTCCGAGCCCACGCGCAGATGTTGAGACAGCGAACGGGCCCCACACGCCGTGCGCGTGGGGCCCGCAGGTGTCGGCTCCTCCTCCGAGGGTGTCGCTCGGACTCAGCAGGGCATCAGATCCGCGTACCGGTCGACGACCTCACTGCGCACCTTCATGACCATCGGCATGCTCTTGATGCCCGCCACGAAGTTCGAGCGCAGGTGCTCGACCTCCCCGACGATCTCGAAGTGGTCGAAGCTTTCGAACAGCTCGGTGAACAGGATCTTCAGGCTCATCCGGGCCACGGCGTGCCCCACGCAGTAGTGGGCACCGCTACCGAACGCCATGTGCCGGTTGGGCTTGCGGCGCACGTCGAAGGTGAACGGGGCGTCGAAGACCTCCTCGTCACGGTTGGCCGAACCGAGCCAGGCCACCACCGCGTCACCGGCCCGGATCTTCTTGCCGCGCAGCTCCAAATCCCGCACCGCGTACCGCATGAAGTGGTTGGCGGGCGAGGACCAGCGCAGCGCCTCGTCCACGCCGGAAGTGATCAGCCCGGGATCGCTGCGCCACAGTTCAAGTGCCGGTGTGCCGACAACGGCGGACATGGCCCCAGTTGGGACGAAGGGGGTAGTGACATTGGCTCCCAGGATCAGTCCGTAGCAGTTGGACAGGACCGCACCCGAGTCCAGCGTCTTTCCGTCGATCTCCGTATCCATGAGCAGACTGATGAGATCGTTGCCCGGATTCCGACGCCGTTGTCTGACGACGTCATGGAAATATCCGAACAATTCGCGATGGGCACGTTGCAATGTCGCGTTCTCCCCTCCCGGCTCGGCGAAGTCGGGGTCGCCTGGGGCAACCGCCATCGCTGTCAGTCGGGTGAGGCGGTCCCAGTCCTCGCGCGGCAGACCCATCATCGTGCTGGCCGTGGCCATCGGCAGCGCCATCATGACCCGGGCGAAGTCGAACGGCTCGCCGCTTGCGGCCGGTGCGAGCAGCCGGCGCACCGCGGCTGCGACCGCCGGGCGATATTGTTCCACGTTCCTGGCGGTGAGCGCGCGCCGCAACGGCTCCCGCATCCGCGTGTGGCGCGGCGGATCGGTCGCGGCCATTTGGCGCCCGCCGGCGGGATCCTGCTTTCCCAGCAGGAAGAGCATCGTGCCCCGCTCGGAGGTGAACAGGGTGTGATCCCTCAACACCAGGTCAACGTCGGCGAATTTGGTAACCGACCAGAATCCGCGATCGTCGTCGACCTGCTGCCATCGCACGGGGTCGCGGTGCCGCATGGCGTTCCAAACGGAATGCGGATCTCCAAAGGCGTACAGATTGCTGTCGGTCAAATCGGTCGCATCGAGGTCGACATCGTCCGGTGATACGGCGTAATCAAGTTTCACTTCTTCAGGCAATTCTGTTGATGACGCACCCGTCATGAGCAGGCGTGTATGGCTGCATGGGGGCGTAACGAATCAGTCGGCCTCCCGTGCCGGCGGGAGGGGGTGTGCGGCGAGCGGCCCGGCCGCCTCACGCCCTGTCCGGTGGAACGCAAGAGGACAGGGGCGAGGGGTTCTCAAAGCATCAGCCAGGACATGTGTAGCACCTCGCCGTCCGAAGGGCGGACGCCCCCCTCGGTTTGAGTACAAAAGGTCCCACTCGCAAGGGGTAGTTCTTGATGGCCTTCTCATGAGGCGGTGCCGTGCGTCGAGGAGGCCCGGTACCAGGAGCCGTCCGCCCTACGCTGTCACCCACCCAAACAACAACCGTGAGTCGATCGGCCAGGCGGTGATCAACGTGAAGGTCTCCACGGCCCGCACGCGCGTGTCCACCTTCCTCGCCCGGTGGAGGAACGCGACGGTGCGAGACCACAATCCCATCGACGGCGAGCTCGTGGGCGATGCGAGTGGCCGACCACTTGTGGGCACGCCGCATCTGCTCAATGCGTGTGACCACGACGACTGGTGTCGCACTCGGCTGATGGTGCGGCGTCGAGCTTCGATCAACCAACCCGAGTTCGCCGTGTCACCGGTGCCGGTTCACCCACTTCGACGCCGCTGCTCGGGAAATCCCCATCTCTGCGGCTACATGCGCGATCGGACGAGTCTTGCAACGCTCGACCAATCGGCGGCGATCCTCCACGGACAACGGTGCGTTCGCGTGGGTCATCGCGTGGTCGAGGTCGTACGGGACGCGGGGTGCCGTGCTCCGGTGACGATGAGTGAGACGTTCTGCCCACCGAAGCCGAAGGAGTTGCTGAGCACGGCCTCCTGGGGAACGTCTCGTCGCTCTGCGACGACATCGAGATCGATGTCGGGACTGACGCCGGCCGCAGTGATGTTGCGGGTCGGCGGGATAACGCCGTGCTCGGCGCTGAGGACGGCGATGAGCGCCTCGATCGCGCCGGCCGCGCCAAAGAGATGGCCGAGCGCCGCCTTGGGGGCTGTCACGGTGGCGCGGCCGAAGACCTCCCCGATCGCGTGTGCCTCGGCGACGTCGCCGACCGGAGTTCCGGTGGCGTGGGCGTTGATGTGGCTGATCTGCTCGGGAGCCAAGCCGGCTTGCGCGAGGGCCTTCCGCATCGCCGAGATCTGACCGGAGCCGTCGGCAGCGGGCGCCGTGATGTGGTGAGCGTCGGCGGCGATGCCAGCGCCCGCGAGCACCGCGTGGACGCGCGCGCCTCGGGCGCTGGCGTGCTCGGCGCTTTCGAGCACCACGACAGCGGCGCCTTCACTGAGGACGAAGCCGCTGCGGTCCGCGGCGAACGGCCGGGACGCTGACGCGGGTTCGGCGGTATGCCGCGACAGTGCTTGTGCCTGGGCGAAGCCGGCGACGGTGATCGGGGTGATCGCGGCCTCGGTCCCGCCCGCGATGACCACGTCCGCCTCGCCGGCACGGATAAGCCTGGCACCCAGGGCGATCGCCTCGGCACCGGAAGAGCACGCCGAGACGGGCGTGTAGACCCCGGCCCTTGCACCGTATTCGATACTGATCAGCGCCGCCGCCGCATTGGGCATGAGCATCGGTACCGTGCGTGGCGACACGCGCCGCGTCCCGGCCGCCTCCAGTACGTCGTCTTCCTTCAACAGCGTCCGTACGCCTCCGATGCCCGTGCCGATCGCCGATGCGAGCCGGTCCCGGGCCACGTCCGGGGCGCCTGCATCGGCCCAGGCTTCGGCCGCCGCGGCCAAGGCCGCCTGCTGCGAGCGGTCCAGCCGCCTGGCCTGCACCGGCAGCAGCAACTCGGCGGGGTCGATCGCCATCGTCCCCGCGACGGTGTCGGGAAGGCCGGCGTCCTCGTGGCCGCGCAGGGCGCCACCTCGGATGCCGGACTGGCCGGCAAGCAGGGCTTTCCAGGTGGACTCCACGTCTCCACCGAGTGGTGTGATCGCGCCGAGTCCGGTCACGACGACTTCAGTCCGGTGCATGCCCTTGGACCTTTCTTGTATGCGATACAAGTGAACGAAGCCTTGTTGTATCACATACAATTTGGGTGTGGAGAAGAAGCGAACCAAAACTCGATCAACGTCGACTCCGTCGCGTGACCGCGGTCGCGAGACGAGGCGCCGGCTGATTGAGGCAACTGCACGGCTCTGCAAGGAGCGGCCCGGCGCTGAGGTGAGCGTCGCGGAGATCGCGAACGCGGCAGGCGTCTTCCCCAATCAGGTCACCTACTACTTCGGCTCCAAGGACTCGCTGCTCGTGCACGCCGCCTTTCTCGGCTTGCTGCACGACGCCCGACGGATTGAGCGCATCGGTCGCCAAGCCCCCAATGCGGCGACATTTCGGCGCAACATCGCCCGCGCCGTCCTGGCCATGCCCTCGCTCCCATCGGTCGCGCGAGCACTCGCCGCCGGGATCTCCAAGCCCGAACTCGCCCCCGTGGTCGACCAACACCTCCAGTTGCTGTTCCGGCAATCCGAGCGCTTCGTGAGCCAGCTCATCGGCGGTCGCGGCTGGAGGGCCCGTCGCCCGCTCGACGTGGAGGCCCGGACGTTCTGGAGCACCGCACTCGGAGCAGTGCTGCTCGTCCGCGCCGGGGCGCACGGCACTGTCGCCGACCTCGACCTCGCCGGAGCATTGACCATCCACGACGAACCCGAGGGCGGCTAGCTCAGTCGAACGGGCCTGCGGCGACGACGTGCGCGGTTCCCACGCGACGGTGGCCTTGTCGCGGTCGGCATGCTCGCCGTCGCCGGCGAACTCCACTGTTGTGGCTAGAGCAAGGCGTCAAGAACCTGCTTGCCAGCAACAGCTAGCTGCCAATCCCGTGGTCTAACGAACGGACATGGCACTGCGTGTCGTCGCACTGGATGCGGCCCGACGTCACCCTGGAGGGCGAAACTGAGCAGTGTTGCCGATACAGTCCGCCACCGTGCCGGGATCTCCGACGTCAGGGCGGAAACCGTGCCACGGTTCCGGACTTTGCCTGCCGGTGTCCGGCGGGCCGCACTGTGACTGTGTCGACACTGGCACTCAGTGCCATCAACCTTGGATCGATGCCGACTTCTGCGAATCTTTCCCGCCAGTCTTTGCCAACCTTGCGAAGGTCGCAGTCGAGGCTGCGTCCCGTACCGCTGACGCGATCGGATCCGGGGTGTGGAGGAGTGGTCGTGAGCAAGATGTACGCGGGCGCGCGACTGCGGCGGCTGCGCGAGGAGCGGCGGATGAGCCAGGCCGAACTCGCCCGGACGCTGGAGATCTCGCCGAGCTATCGGAACCAGATGGAGCACGGCTCCCGTCCTCTCACCGTGCCGGCCCTTCTGCGGCTGACCGAGGCCGTTCGGCGTCGACCCGGGCTTCTTCTCCGAGCGCGACACGGCCCGGCTCGTGGCCGACATGCGCGAAGCGCTCGCCAGCGCCTGTCCGAGCGACTGGCCGAGGTGACGGACGGCCGAGACGGCGACCGGGGGACTGTGGCCTCACCCCACGAGGCGATCCGGGATATTTTCTACCGTCGGCAGAACTACCTCCACGACAGCGACCTGGCGGCCGAGCGCCTGGCCCAGGAGATCGGCATCCGGCCGGGGGAGGTGATCGGAGCCCCCACCGAAAGAATCGCCGACACCCACGGCATCCATCTCGCTGCCGAGCCCGGCGAACGGCTGCACCGCTACGACGAGAGAAGCCGCACTCTCCACCTGTCCCCGCGACTGCGGCCAGGTCAGCGCGCCTTCCGGATGGCGACACAGCTGGCCCTGTTGGAACACGGCGAGGACCTCGACCGGCAGGCCGCCGAGGACTTCGCACCCGGCTCGACCACCCACGCGCTGGCCCCCATCGGCATCGCCAACTACTTCCCCGCCGCGCTGATCCTGCCGTAGACAGCCTTCCACACGGCAGCCGAAGAGACGCGCTACGACATCGAACGCCTCACCGACCACTACGGCCTAGGCTACGAAACCGTCTGCCACCGCCTGAGCACGCTGCAACGCCCCCGGCTGCGCGGGGTGCCGTTCTCCTTCGTGCGTGTCGACCGGGCCGGCAACTTGTCCAAACGCCAGTCGGCGAGCGGCTTCCACTTCTCCAGGGCCGGCGGTACCTGCCCGCTGTGGAACGTCTACGAGGCGTTCGCCGCGCCCGGCCGCATCCATGTCCAGATCGCCGAAATGCCTGGCGGCCAGCGGTACTTGTGGACCGCCCGCGCGGTCACCAGGCATCGCGGTGGCTGGGGCGAAACCGGCAGGACTACTCATGCCAGCCGGTCAGATCCCGCAGCGCGCTGCGGTGCCGCTTCGCGGCTCGCGAGGTGAAGTCGTAGAACCCCAGCTCCGACGCGGCGACGCTCACCTGTTTGGCGACGTGCTCGACCGCATCGGGCGGCAGCTCCATGCGCATCCGGGGAAACCAGCCGCGCCAGGTCAGGAACTTGAGCTGGACGGCGAAGCCCAGCCTCGTCCCCTGGTCTTGATCCGTAACCATCCCGACTTGTCGCCGGACAGGGTGAAGTGGTCCACCGCCCCGTCCAGACCCGATCCCGCCCCACTCCACAGCCCCTTCCCACGCCCCCGTACCCGGTATCCGGGCTGGACGGCAGAGGGGCTGCCATACAGCGAGCGCGGGAATCCGGGAAACCCCCGCGGCTCAGTGGTTGGACCTGATCGGCCGGCGGGTCTATGAACCCGGTACTCGCGGTGCAGCTGCACAACACCAGCAGTAGCGCGGTCGTCTGCAATTCGGGCCGCCTGGTCAGTCACACCCCGCACTTGCCTCGGGGCGGCGAACAGGTGCCGGGACGGGCCCCGCTGGAGGAGCGCCGGGTGCGCTGGCCGAGGGCAGGTGTGCACGGCGCAGTGGGGTGGCCAGGCCGGCCGCGAGCGAGGCCGGTCGGCGCCGTTGATCAGCGGCACCAGCCGCGGCTTCGGCCCGTGTCTGCGGGAACCTTTGCCGTGTCGGACGTTGAGCTTGCCGAAGCAGCCCAGCTCCCACCGGATGTCGTCCAGGTCGAGCATCCGTGCCTCGTTGATCCGCAGCCCCACGTCCGCCGCCAGCCGGGCCACCGCGTAATTGCGGGCGGCCGGGCCGAATTTGCGGCAGGTCACCAGCTCCTCACGCCACCCGGCAAACAGCGCCTCGATCTCCGCTTCACTGGGCGGGATCCGCAGCTGCGGTTCCACCGAGGCCCGCGGCCGGTTCATCTCGTCCAGCGGGCACTCGACCACGCGGCCGGTGAGGTTGTGCAGCTCGACCTTGTGCCGCAGCTCAAGGAACTGGAAGAACACCGCCAGCGCACCTGCCCGACCGGTCCGGGTCGAGAGTTTGGCGCCGCGCAGCACCTTGCCGAAATAGACGTCGGCGTCGGAGGGCTCCATCTCCCACAGCGGTCGGCCGAACCAGTCCCGGATCAGCTCCAGGTGGTTGGTGTCGCTGCGAATCGTGCCGTCGACCAGACCGGCCGAAGCCCTGGCGAGAACGAACCGCGCCAGCACATCGGTCTCGAACTCGGCGAGCTCCTCCTCGCTCGCCGGCGCCCGGTACTCACGCAGATCGCGTACTACGGCCAGAGCCAACCCACGCCTCCACGACTTCACCCAGACTGAAGGAATCCCGACAGGGATGAGGCTTGCGCACAACGAGCGAGGTTGGTCAGAACGGGCTTCGGTCACCCGGACGAGGTACCAGGTCCAGGTCCTGGCACTCTCAGCGGTGCCAGGACCTGGGGGACGAACGCGGAACTCGGGGACTATTGCTCACCCAACCGGCGTATGCAGGGGGCTATCGGGTTGCTCGCGCGGCGCGGGCGGTGCGGGCAGCCGTGGTGGTCGGCGGCCCGGCACGGGTGGTGGGCGCCGGGCGCGCTCGCTGCGGCGGGACGGTTCCGGTGGCGTGCTGCCGGCGAGTGCGGACGGCATCGATGTCGGAGAGGGATCGGCGCGCGCCGACGACGAGTTGGAACGGGGTGTTCGCCGGCTCGCCGGCGTACGCCTCGATGCGCCGGCCGGTGTGATCGGCGGTGGCCAGGAGTGATCGCTGCAGGGCCCGCTTGCCCCAGTGCTCCACGGAGCCGGCAGGCTCGGCCAGCAGGCGAAGCACCTCGCCCGGTTCACTTCCGTCGGCCAGCAGACCGCGCTGCTGGGTCTCCCACAGAACGGTGACGGGGTCGACAGGCTCGCGGCGGCGAGCGAGGGCGGTTAGGCACTGCCATAGGCCGGCGTGCAGCGGCAGGGTGAGGTCGTCGGGGAGCAGCCACCGGACGGACTCGATGTCGGCGGGGTGGGCGGTGGCGCTCGCGAGTAGCAGTTGCTCCTCCTCGACCGCCTCGGTGTGGTCGGGCGCGATGGCTGGCGGCGGTGCCGCGGTGCGGGGCAGAACTCCGGCGCGCGGCGGGAATTGGCTCGCGATGTCGTCCACGACCGCGGCGAGCGCGTCGGCCTCGTCGAGCACCGTCTGGGCGGGGTGCGGGAGGGAGTCATCGGGAACGGTCTGGACGAGGCGTTCGGCGGCCGTCTACAGACGGCGGCGGGCGTGCTCGGCCTCGACCATCCGCGCGTAGGCCCGTGCGTGGCGGGGCCAGGGGCAGACCTGGACGAGAGTGTGCAGGTACGAGGCGGTCAGTCCGCGAGCCTGCTCACGCCCCGCGGCGAGCACCTGGACGAGCCATTTGGTGTTCTCGCGTGCTCGGCGGGGTCGGGCGGCGGCAGGGTGCTGATCGCGGCGAACGGCGGCGTGCGCGGCGGTGGAGAACGAGAGCCGGTCGCCGGCGGCCGCTCCCGCAATATGACGGTGGCGCCTCGGCGTGTCCCCTTCAAGGAACGACCGGATAACACCGACGAGCGCCAACAGGCCGACTGCAAACGGTTCCAGAACCCAGTCGGTACCAAACATGTGGTCGTGATCTACATGGACTGTCCCGGCGCCGTCGGCACGACCCCGCCCCTGACCTCGCACCACAACTGAACTGCGGGGCGCAGCCGGCTGGATGGGGAGCGCCTCCGATGGCAAGACATGACTCGACGGCGGAGTTCAAGGCCACGCCTCACTCCACGGATCTCGTATGGCGGCGTCGGTCATGCCGCGGTCGGCGAGGAGCCGTGCGAGGCGGCCTGCACTGCTCGTCGAGCGATGCCTGGGGACCGGTCGTGCCGAGATCGATCGAGTGCACCCACGATGGGCAGAACGCCTTCCGCGCACCTACGCCTGACAGAACGCTTCACACCGGCTCGCGCGCTGCCATGAACGGCGGGTCACCGTCATCAAAGCCGCCTTCGACCTCATCGACGCGATCATCACCGTCCGAGCCTGATCCGCCGAGCCCGATTCGCCCAGCCTGGGCCACCCGCCGCTGCGACACACGCCCACGACGGCGACCATCACCGGTCGCCCGTCTGGGCGGCCTGTCGTACGTGCCTAGCGAATCACAGTTGAGTAACGCCCACTCCGAAGGTGGTATGTGATATTGCACATGCCACATGATGTCTCCATGACAAAAGCTAGAGTCCTGTTATCGGTCGTCGCCGTCATCGGCGGAGTCTGCGCGGGTATCACCCCTGCTTCGGCTTCCCTGACTGCGCCAGAGGGCACAGGTCAGGGGAATCTCGTCTGGAATTCCTGCCACGATGCGACCACTCCTGCGCTGCAGTGCGCCATGCTCGAAGTGCCGCTGGACTACACGCAGCCGAACGGCGCCAAGATCAAGATCAAGGTGAACCGGCTCCCGGCCACCGCGCCCAAGAGCAAACGGCAAGGGCCCATCCTGCTGAATCCCGGCGGCCCCGGCGACTCCGGTCTGTGGATGCCCGCCTACGTCTCCGGAAAGATTCCCCCGGACGTCGCCTCGACCTACGACTGGATCGGGTTCGACCCCCGCGGCACCAACGCCAGCGAACCCCACGTCACCTGCGACGCACACTACTTCGACGCCGAGCGGCCGGACTACCAGGTCGGCCAGGGCACGTCACAAGCATGGCTGGAGAAGTCGGCCACGTACGCCGCCGACTGCGCCGCGAACTGGAGCTGGTTCCTGCCCCACATGACCACCGTCGACAACGCGCGCGACATGGACAGCATCCGGCGGGCGCTCGGCGTCCAGAAGATCAACTTCTACGGGGGCTCGTGGGGCACCTCGCTGGGCTCGACGTACGGCCAGCTCTTCCCTTCGCACGTGCGCCGGATGGTGCTCGACAGCATTGTCGGCCCCACCATCAGCTGGTACGACCACAACATCCTGCAGGACAAGGAACACCAGCGCAGGTTCGACGCCTTCGCGGCATGGACCGCCAAGGCCGACTCGGTCTACCACCTGGGCACTGACGCTGCCACCGTGGAGCAGAAGTACTACCAGGTCGAAGCCGCGTTGCGGACCAGCCCGGTCGCCGCCGCCCCGGCCCCCGGCAAGATCGGCCCCGCAGAGTTCGAGGACACCTTCTACGGCGGCGGCTACAACTTCCTGCGCTGGCCGCAGATGGCAACCGTACTGTCGGCCTACCTCACCAAGAACGACACCCGCCCGCTGCAGAGCGCCTATAACCGCTATGCCGCCCCGGGTGCCGACGACGGCACCTTCCCGGCGTACAACGCGGTCCAGTGCACCGAGAACAACTGGCCGCGCGACTGGGAGTTCTGGAAGAGGGACCAGGCCAAGGTCAACGCCGTCGCGCCCTTCTACACCTACAACAACATGTGGTACAACGCCGCCTGCATGTTCTGGCCCTACCAGGGCACCTCGGCCGGCCGACTGAAGATCACCGGCAAGGGCCTGCCGCCCGTCCTGCTCTTCCAGGCCACCGAGGACGCCGCCACCCCCTACCCGGGTGCCCTCGCCATGCACAAGGCACTGCCCGGATCCAAACTCGTCGTCCAGAACGGCGGCAGCTTCCACGAGATCCTCTTCCACGGCAACGCCTGCCTGGACGACACCTTCACCGCCTACCTTCGAGACGGCTCCCTTCCCGCAGGCAAGGGCGTCATCGCCAAGACGTGCGCACCCGAGCCCGACCCCACCCCGGTCTATGTGACGCCGCCCCCCGCCACCGTGAAAGCCGAGCTCGCCCTGCCGGTCACAGACTCCCAGGCCATTCACGGCGCCGAGTAACGCAACGCAACGCTCCCGCTGGACAGGAGGGCCGGGTAGCCCGGGGCATCGCGCCCCCGGGCTACCCAGGTTCTGCGGCTCTGATCAACATTTCGGGTCCAACGGGCGAGTGGGATGGAAACTCGGGCCGCCGCGGCAGCAGGGTGGTGAGTTGGTCCCACAGCGGTCCGGTCAGCCATGACGGCGGCGCAGGCGCAGGTATCCCTTGAGTACAGAGCGTCGCACTCCTTGATCACCGCACCTGTATCTGTCCTGTCCGTCAATGGCCCCAAGGGAGGTGGTCTCTCACACTGACACCTGCTGGGTCAAGTACGCATAGCCGTCGAAACGATGCGGGACAAGGAGCTGTGTGTCCGCTCAACGCCTTGGTCCCCGGCGGGTGGTTTACAGGCGCAGGAAGGAGGGGTGTCGGCAGGAATGCCCTGATGCCGCAGGGACAAGCGGACACCGACCAGCCAGATCAGCAGCGTTACGTGCGCGAACCCGATGCCGGCCATGCCCCGGCCGCTATACGCAGTGCCGCCGGTGTGAGGGATGGTTCCTGTGCGCCGAAGGCAACGGCAGCCCTGAGATTGGCCTCTTCCCTGCTCAGCTGGCCCGACCAATACTGCTGGTCCGGGCCGAACCATTCAGCATCGGCCCGCTCGGCCATTTCCAGGCACCACGCCAGGTGGCGTCGGCGGAGAACCGCTTCCTCACCCATGTTGTCCAGGCGTTCCAGGCCATACTGCCGGATGGCGTGGTGCATGCGGAAACGGACCTGTCCGCCGGTCTCCTCTTTCACCAGGATCGACTTGTCCATGAGCCCTGCAAGCAGGTCGAGTACATCGTTGGGCGCAATGCCCCCTCCGGAACACACGGCTTCAGCCGCCTCAAGTTCGGCGCCCTCGGCGAATACCGACAGGCGGGACCACAAAAGCTGCTCCGCTGGGGAGCACAGACGGTAACTCCAGTCAATCGTGGCTCTGAGGGTCTGCTGCCGTGCCGGACCGTACCGTGCCCCGCCTGTCAGAAATCCCAGAGGATCCTGCACGCGCTGAAGAAGCCTGCCCACAGAAAGCACGCGGAGGCGGGTGGCGGCAAGCTCGATGGACAACGGCAGGCCATCCAGTCTTCGGCAGATGTCCGCCAGGATCTCGCTGTTGACGTCGGACAGGGTGAAGCCTGGCAGAACGGCTGCTGCGCGCTCGACGAACAGGCGCACGGCCTCGCTCTGCGCTGGGGTTCCCGGGGAGCTTGGGCTGTGCGTATCGGGAAGTGAAAGTGGCGTCACGGGCATGACATGTTCGCCCTCGACACCCAGCGGCTGACGGCTGGTGGTGAGGATGTGGAGTCGCGGGGCAACGCGCAGCAGCCTGTCGGCAAGCTGGGCGCACTCCTCGATGAGGTGCTCGCAGGTGTCCAGGACCACCAGCATTCGCTTGCCGCGCAGATGCGCCTCCAGAACCGCCCGGGGCTCCGACTCCTCGTCGATGGGCACCCCCAAAGAGGCTGCCACTGTCCTCGCCACGCGGTCGCCGTCAGGAAGGGCAGCCAGCTCGACCAGCCATACGCCGTCGGGGTAGGAACGGCTCACTTTCGATGCCGTTCGCACAGCCAGCCGGGTCTTGCCCACCCCGCCGGGACCGATCAGCGTCAGGATCCTGGTGCGCGAGAGCAGCTCCTTGGCTTCGCAGATGTCCCGGCGCCGGCCTACGAAACTGGTCAGCTCCGGGGGCAGATTCCCCGCACTGGCAACATGGTTGATCATGAGCTGTGATCCTGTCAGTGGTCCAACGGTGATCTGGAGGGCTGGCGCCCACGAGCTCGGGCCCACCAGGGGCAGAGTCGGTCCGGTTCAGCGTTACCGGCTGCATCGCCGGGCGTCAGCCTCCCGTGATCTCCCGGACGTCCTGGTGGACGGCCCGGAGTACGCGGTCAGCACGATGTTGAACTCTCCCTTTGGCTGCTGGATCCGTAGAATCACGCGGTTACCTACCTACGTATCGGCCACGTTGCCCGTGCAGCTTTTGGGTGGTCCACAGCAGCGGGATATCCCGCAGAGAGGACGCGAGCTGCACTTCGGGCCGATGGACGGCCCCGGGCCACGCGACGCCAGGGCCGGTCAGAGGGCTGTCGGGACATGACGCTCAACGTGTGCTCCGCCCTCGCTGGTAGTGCGAACAGGAGTTGCATACACATCTCGAACTGGCTGACCGCAGGGCACTCGGTATTCAGTAGCCGACCGGCCACACTCACGCATTGTATGTACTCGACTACCCACAGCACGTGAGCGCGCAGCCTCCTCCGTCCCGTCAGTGGCGTCAACATCGTTGCCCCCGGAGTTCCCAGGATCACCTCATCACGGACCGAGTCCCGACGCGTTCTCAGTAACGCGCTGGACAGCGCCGAGAGCTGTGGTGCAGTGCAACTGACAGGGCGGATACGCAAGGAACTCAAGGCGGGAGGCGGCCGCCCCGCACCCATGCAGGGCTCGCGTTGCGGTCCCTGACGCCGAGCGAGGTCCGTGGTGCCGAGCCGGCGGCCCACGAGAACACGAAATGCGAATTCCGCCGGACACTCTTCGTGACGGGGAAGACGGTGGAGACCCACCTGGCCAGTGCCTACGGGAAACTCGGGATCAGCACCCGACTTCAGCTTGAGGACAAGCTGGAGCGGCCGAGGGATCAGAGGTCCGCAGCTGCCCCGAGACCCGGAAGCTGAGGTGCGGTGAGAGGCGGCGCAGGGCCGAATTTTATTGAGGGGTGAAGGAACCGGAGCCTTCGTCGGCCACAGCGCCAGGACCGCCCGGTCGAACCGCCGACCTGGTGCTCCAGACGGACCGGTGGCGCATCGGCCGGTGACGCGCATCCTGGAAGTGCAGCTTCACTCCTTGTCCCACATGCGCGGCTCGTGAGGCCAACCCGGAAGGATCTGCGCGCATGCCCGTCGTCATCGTCCGCCTGATTCCCGCGCCGGGCCAGACCCAGAACGTCCTTGATGTGTTCCGTGACCTCGCCCCGCTGGTCCACCAGGAACCGGGTTGCGGGCTGTTCGCGCTGCATAGCGATGGCGAAAACATCTTGCTCGTCGAGCGCTGGCTCTCCGCCGGTGATCTGCAGGCGCACCTGTGCAGCTCGAACTTCCACCGGATCAGGGACGCGCTCAGCCCTCTCCTGGCCGCGCCCTCCGCTGGTGGAGAGCGTCCCCCTCGGCGACCCCGACAAGGGTGTGATCCAGTGACGGCGCTCTCCGGGCCGTCACCGCAGAGTGCGTTGATGCGGTAGCCGCGCGGGGCCGCGATGGACGGCTCGTCCACGGCCGAGGAGGGCACCAGGTGCTGTCGCGGCGGTCAGCTGCTCCCCGTGTGTGCGATCACTCCATGGGACAGCCCACCTTGCCGGAAACGGGAGGTCAGCCGGGTACGTGCACCGAACCCGGCCCAGCTCGCCGGTCCAGCCCTGCTCCGGCGTGGTTCGGCCATGTGCGACATGGTGGGGGACGGGAGGCGTCCTCCAGCCCGTGGGAGGCGGCGCATGTGCGTGCCCGCCTTGCCTGGCGGATGCAGCAGGTGATCGGACCGTCCGCGCTGATCGTCGATGACCCCCGCTTCCTCAAGGACGGGAATGTCTCGGCGTGCGTGGCCAGGCAGTACACCGGCACCGCGGGCGAGATCACCAACTGCCAGGCCGGTATCTCCCTGCACCTGCCCTCCGACGGCGCCTCGGTGGCCACCGACTGGCGGCTGGCCTGGAAGAACGCGGGCTCGGCTACGCGGTGGGGCCCCGCCTTACGGCGGTCGCGGCCCATGACCTCAGCCTGCCTGCCTCGAGTCGGCCCAGACGGTGAAGAAGCTGGTCATCGAGGCAGGCAAGCGGGCCGCGAAGCCGGTGCAGTGGCGGGAAGGCTCCCGGCCCAGCAGCGGTTGCAGCGGCGTCAAGCGCATGTACTCACGCTTCGTGGCCTTGCGCCTCCTGAGGGACACGCCGACTTCAGCTGCCCCGCGCGGTCTGGACCGGCGCCTGCCCCACCTGTCATCGCTACATGCCAGAACCGATATCAACCTGACCGGCCCTATTAGGTAGTGGTCCAGGTGTTTCCCACCTGTTTGTGAAGCCGGTGGCCGTTCAGTGTCGGAGGTGTCGCATCGCCTCATCGCCTAGTGCTCCACCCTGGATGATCATGGAAGCCTCACAACCGCGCTACCACATGGCTAGCAAGGTAACGCGCACCCCTCCGCCGCTTCCTCTGAGCCTGGTGCCGGCCGGCAGCGAGCCACCTGTCGCGATCGAAGACGCTCCCGCCCGCGTTGTCGATGCACACCCGGAGTCCGCGGCATCTGCGGTGGTGGACAGCAGCGGCACGATCAAGGCATGGAGTGACAACGCTCGGATACTGCTCGGCTACGACTCCTCGGACGTGGTGGGGCGGTCTGTTCGTTGTCTCTTCGCTGCGCCGCCTCCTTGGGTGGCACGGCACCGGTGGGCTGTCCCGGACGGGTGGACGGCACCGGTTGAGGGGATAGATCACCACGGGCACCATCAGGCTCTGGTGATGCGGGCCCAGCCGCTGACCGGGCTCGGAAGTGAGGTTCTCTGGGTCCTCACGGTCGCCGTTCCCGGGGAGGCGACCGGCGGGGCAGAAGGCGTCTGCCAGGCGGTTCACGACGCCTCCGAGCCCTTCTGGGTGCATCGGCGGTTGTCCATACTGAACGAGGCCAGTCGCCGGATCGGCAGCACCCTTGATCTGAACCGTACCGCCGACGAACTGGCAGGAGTCGCCACAGATTACTTCGCCGACTTCGCCGTCGTGGATCTGATTGACGGGCTCCTTCAAGGCGACGAGGCTGAGCGAGCTGCTGGCGTCGGCCATCTGGTCTTTCGCAGGGCCGCTCAGCGCTCCGTGCTGGAGGGCTGCCCGGAGAGTGTCGTCGAAACAGGACGCACGCACGCGTATCCAGAGGACTCCCCGCAAGCGTATGCGCTCACCAGGGGCCGGGGCTTTCGCCATGACATTGACATGACCAACCTGCGCTGGTGGGCAGCGGGCTCTCCAGAACGAGCCCGCAAGATCGAAGCATACGGAATGCACTCCATCTTACTGATGCCCTTGCGGGCACGTGGCATCACGCTCGGGTTCGCGATCTTCGCGCGGCACCGGACTGTGGTCCCTTCCAGGATGACGACTTGCTGCTGGCCGAGGAGCTCGCCTCGCGGGCTGCCGTGTGCGTCGACAATGCCCGCCGCTACGCTCGTGAGCGCGCCACCGCAGTCGCCCTGCAGCGCAGTCTGCTTCCGCAGCACATTCCCAGGCAGTCCGCCCTGGAGGTGGCCACCCGCTATCTGCCCTCCGGCTCACGCGCCGGTGTAGGTGGCGACTGGTACGACGTCATCCCCCTCTCCAGCAGCCGAGTCGCTCTCGTCATGGGGGATGTGGTGGGACACGGCCTTGCTGCGTCCGTCACGATGGGGCGACTGCGGACAGCCGTGCGCACGCTCGCTGACGTCGACCTGGAACCCGACGAACTGCTCACACACCTTGACGACGTGGTGATCCGCCTCGAAAGAGAGGATTCGGACCCGGATGACTGCGCCCTCGTATCAGGGCCCGCCGGTGGAATCAGCGCCACTTGCCTGTACACGGTATACGACCCGATCTCGTGCTCGTGCTCCATGGCCAGCGCCGGACACATCCTGCCCGCCATCGCCACCCCCGATGGCGCAGTCGCTTTCCCCGATGTGCCTGTCGGCCCGCCACTCGGCGTAGGCGGACTTCCTTTCCAGACCGCTACGTTCGAACTGGCCGAAGGAAGCCTCCTCACCCTCTTCACCGACGGCCTGATCGAAGGACTGGGCAGGGAAGACATCGACGCCGGCCTGGCAGAGATTCGCGACGTTCTCAGCGAACCGTCCCAGCCCCTGGAAAGCGTCTGCGATCTGCTGCTGGCGCTTCTGTCGCCAGGGCGCCACACCGACGACGTCGCCGTGCTCCTGGCACGGACCCGCGCTCTTGCTCCCGACCAGGTCGCCGGCTGGGAGATACCCAACGACCCCGCCGCCGTCAGCGAGGCCCGCAAGATCACATCCAGCCTCCTGTCGGCCTGGGACCTCGAGGAAGCTGCCTTCACCACCGAACTCGTGGTCAGCGAACTCGTCACCAACGCCATCCGTTATGGCGGCGATCCCATCCAACTCCGCCTGATCCGTGACGCGGCACTCGTCTGCGAGGTATCTGACGGCAGCAGCACCGCCCCCCACCTACGCAGTGCGCGCCTGTACGACGAGGGCGGACGCGGCCTGGGGCTCGTCGCCCAGCTCACCGACCGCTGGGGCACCCGGCACACGCCCCATGGAAAGACCATCTGGACGGAGCAATCGCTACCATCGGGTAAAAGTTGACGACCACAGCCGTGACCGAGATCTCCACTCGCCCGCTGCAGAGTCCATCGCCAGCACGGTGGTGATCAAGATTGCGTAACACCGCACTGTCGCGGCCTACGGGGCGGAGTTGCTTGACGCCGCGGTCACCTGTGCCGTCCCAAGGCGCCGCGCTGTCGGCGCGTCAGGTGCGCGCCCAGCACCCGCTCGATCGTGTCGCAGATGATGCTGGCCGGACCGACGGGGACTACGGAGCGACACCCGGGCAAGCACCTGCAACTTTCTCGGCCTCGCGGCCGCGTTCCGCTGTTTCCTCTGCGGTGAAGGGGCCGGAATGCGATCGCCATGATCGTCGTCATCGTCTTCCCGGTCGGCAGGAGCCGTGTCCTGCGGTACTCCGCGAGTATTCGGGTGCAGATGCGACTGCGCGGGTGCGGCGCTGGTGCAGCTGAAAGGCTGGTCGCCGGCGATCTGCCGGCGGAGGAGCGGCAGGTCCGGCATGGGTACGTCCGTCTGGCGGGACCGGCCGCGGCTTTGCTGATCGCGGGGGTGGCTTCGTAGCCACGGATGCTTCGCGTCCCTGCAACCTGCGCGAGTCGAGGCGGCCGAGCGCAGTCGAGGGCGCGGACCGTGACAACCATCTGGCGGGGCGTCTTGGTGTGCCGGGCGCGACGCCCTTGGCGACCGGGAGGTCGTAGCGGACGACACCGGGCTCCGTAAATGCGCGGTTCGGGTGTGCGAGAAGTAGGTAGTGCGAGGAGCAGGTAGCGGTATGCGTATTTCTCCCCTGCCCAAGCCTGAGGGATGCGGGGGAGGGTGGTGGTGCCTACTGCTTCCGAGCCCCTGCGGATTTCGAATGCCTCTGGCGTGTTTTTCGACGCCGGGTGCGTTCGGGATGTGGGACTGCCGGGGGTGGGGCAGCGGCGCTGTCGCGTGGCCGACTCGGGTGACGTGACACACCACCACTTAAGGCGCTTATTGTGCGGGAGATCGTCTTCGTCATGCTGGAGCCGTGCGAGCGGTCGTGTCCGCAGTACCGGACGGCATGCCGATGGCCATGCTGCTTCTCACCGACGGGTCGTCAACAGGACCTGTGCTGGGCGCCTTTGCGGCCGCCGAGGAACTATCGCTCCGCATCTGCGCCTGCGGGATCGGCGGCGGCCTGCACGAGGTTGCGCTCCAGGCGTTCCAGTGTGAGCAGCGCCATGGTCCGCTCGTCGGCGGACAGGTCCGCCGTCACCAGGCCTTCGAGTTGGCTCCAGACCTGCTCGACCTCACGGCGCAGGGCATGGCTGGCCGCGGTGGGTTCGACGAGCGTTGCGCGCTTGTCGGTGGGCGAGGGGCGGCGGCGGACGAAGCCGGCCTGCTCCAGACGCCGGACGGTGCGCGTCATGGTGGCGGCGTCGGAGTCCAGCAGTCGCACCAGGTCGGTCTGCCGCTGGGGGCCGAGTTCCCACAGGTGCATCATGACCAGTTCCTGGCCCGGGTGCAGGCCGGTGCGGCGCAGCAGTTGTCCCGCGAACATGCGGTGCAGGCGGGCCAGGCGGAAGATCGCGTGGCTGACCGGCCCACCGCCGGCCGCGGCCGGAACCGGGACGGTGGCTTCCTGTCCCGTGCCCGTGGGCGCCTTTTCGCCCCTCGGAGCGGACTGCGGCATCTCTTCCTCGCTTTCTTGCCTGAACAACTTAATGCTACCTCCTGGTCCCTAGCCCCGAAGAGCTCAGTCCAACTTCGGCAGGTGCGCAGCATGTCATTGATGTGTGACTTGCGTCACGGCTGTCCCGGAATGAGCGCGGTGCACTTACTTGTTCGGACAGGTGATTTACTTGTTCAGACAGGCATTCGCTGATGCAGGCAACACCGTGCCGGGCCGCAGCGCGCCACCCACTCGCAAGGAAGAAACCATGACCACTGCATTTGATCCGATCGTCCTGGGCGGCAAGCGCCTGGCGAACCGCGTCGTGATGGCGCCGATGACCCGCAGCCGCGCCTTTGGGCCTGGCGCGGAGCCGACGGAGCTGATGGCGACGTACTACGCCCAGCGCGCAGGCGCCGGGCTGATCGTCACCGAGGGTATCCAGCCCTCCCTCCTCGGCCAGGGCTACCCCGACACCCCCGGCCTGCACACGCCCGGACAGGTGGATGCGTGGCGGACGGTGACCGAGGCTGTGCACCGCGAGGGCGGTGTGATCTTCGCCCAGCTGATGCACACCGGCCGGATCGGCCACCCGAGCCTGCTGCCCGACGGTCTGGTACCGGTGGCGCCGTCGGCGGTGGCCGCCAAGGGCCAGGTCTTCACCCACGAGGGGCCGAAGGACTTCGTGACGCCGAAGCAGCTGAGCGAGGCGGAGATCCGGCAGACGATCGCAGACTTCGCCGCCGCGGCTCACAACGCGATCGAGGCCGGGTTCGACGGCGTGGAGATCCACGGCGCCAACGGCTACCTGATCCACCAGTTCCTCGCGCCCAACACCAACCAGCGCACCGACGCATGGGGCGGCGACACCGAGGGCCGGATCCGCTTCGCCGTCAAGGTCGTCACGGCCGTGGCCGAGGCGATCGGCAGCCACCGGGTGGGTCTGCGGATCTCGCCCGGAAACCCGTACAACGACATGTCCGAGGACAACCTGGGTGAGGTCTACGGGGCACTGCTGGACCGGCTCGCCGACCTGGACCTGGCCTATCTGCACCTGATGGAAGGCCCGGACCGCGATCTGACCGTGCGGCTGCGCAAGGCCTGGGCCGGCACGTTCGTCCTCAACCCGTTCACCTACCCGGATGCCACCGGCCCCGACGCGTTGGTCCTGATCGAGGACGGCAGCGCGGACGCGATCGCCTACGGGGCGCTATTCCTGGCCAACCCTGATCTGCCACGTCGCCTCGCCGCCGGCGGTCCGTTCAACACCCCCGACCCGGCCACTTTCTACGGCGGCGACCACCGCGGCTACACCGACTACCCCACCCTCACCGCCTGAGCGGCGCCCTCGCCGACAGGGCCGCACGCGCGTCAAAGCGCCTGCGGCTCCCTTCTCCACCCGTTCCTACCTGGGAGTTCGCGATGTCCAAAGCGATCACATTCTCCGAGTACGGTGCACCCGAGGTGCTGCAACTGTCAGAGACCACCACGCCGGAGCCCGGCCCGGGCCAGGTCCGCATCCGGGTGCGGGCCGCCTCCGTGAACCCTCTCGACATCAAGGTCCGATCTGGTCTGATGGCCGGCACCGCCACTGCCCGTTTTCCCGTGGTCCCCGGGCTGGATGCGGCCGGGGTCGTCGACGCGGTCGGCGAGGGAGCCGGTGCGGCGGTGGGGGACGAGGTCCTCGGTGCCACCGTCGGCGGCAGCTACCGCGAGTACGCCCTGCTCGATCAGCCGGTGGCCAAGCCCGAGGCCCTGTCGTGGGAGGTCGCCGCCTCCCTGGTCACGGTCGGCCAGACCGCGTACCGAGTCCTGGGGCAGCTGGGCGTGCAAGCGGGTCAGAGCCTGCTCATCCACGGCGCTGGCGGCAGCGTGGGCGGCATCGCCGTGCAGTTGGCGGTCGCCCGCGGCGTTACTGTCATCGGAACGGTCGGCGAGCATGACATCGCGCGTGTCACCGCACTTGGAGCCACCGCGGTCCGCTATGGCGACGGCTGGGTGGAGCGGGTGAAGGCCGCGGCTCCCCAGGGAGTCGACTTCGTCTTCGACGCCTCCGGCGCGGGCGTGCTGGCCGACTCCGTGGCCCTGACCGGCGACAGCTCACATGTCATCACCATCGCCGACATGTCCGCCCGGCAGCACGGCGTCCGCTTCAGCGCCGGCGCCACCGACCCGGTCGGAGAATCCCTGCCGGAGCTGGTGCAGCTGGCTGCCGCGGGCAAGCTCACCCTGCCGATCTGGCGCACCTACCCCCTGACGGAAGCGGCACAGGCTCACACCGACCTGGAAGCCCACCGCAACCAGGGCAAGGCCGTCCTCCTTCCCTGACTCCCCGACGCCGCCGCCTCTTGCCGCTGGAACGGGCGAGGCGGCCGCGGGCCGCAGCCGGCACCACCCCCCGCCGGCCGTGGCCCACCCGCCGAACGCCGCACCACCAAGGACGCAGGACCGAGAAACGATGGCAGGCCCACCCCACCTTCGAGCCGCTCACGGCCGACGCGGACCTCGCCGTCGCGTTCGAGATCCTCGGCCAGAAGTGGAACGGCATCATCCTCCACCCCCTGGCCACCTGCCCTGCGCGCTTCTGTGAACTGTTTACCGCCATCGAGCACATCAGCACCAAGATGCTCGCCGATCGGCTGCGCGAACTCGTCCAGGCCGGGCTCGTCACCCACGACCAGGTCCCGCGCCCGGGCCTACCTCCTACACGCTCACCAGCGACGACCGGGCTCTGCTGTTCGGGCTGGAGCAGATCCGCTCCTGGTCGCAGTCGCAGCACCCCTCTTTGATATCCCCTTTAGTTCTCGAGGAATGGAATTCTCCGTGTCTGTACGTACTCTGCCCGAAGCAACCTTCGCCCGCACCGTTTTGGGCTCCGGCCCCGGCCTTGCCCTCGCGCACGGTGCCGGCAGCAGCGTGGCCGGCACCTACGGCCCAATCCTGGAAGGCCTGGCCGCGGGTCACACCGTCGTCGGCATCGACTACCCCGGCAGCGGCGACACCCCCCGCTCCACCACTCCCCTCCAACTGGACGACCTCGCCGACCAGCTCGTCGCCGCCGCCGTCGCCGAAGGCCTGGACACCTTCGCCCTGCACGGCTACTCCCTCGGCGGCCCGGTCGCCATCCGCGCCGCCGCCCGCCACCCCGAGCGCGTCACCGCCCTCGTCCTGACCGCCACCATGGCCCACCCCAACAACCAGCAGGCCCTGACCCTCAGGGTGTGGGGCAAGCTCGCCGCCACCGGCGACCACCGCCTGGTCAGCGAGTTCCTCTTCCCGCACGCCCTCAGCCCCCAGGCCATCGAAGCCATGCCCACCGAGCAACTGGAGGAAGTCATCACCTACGCCGCCGGCGAAGTCGCCGACGGCACCGTCGAGCACGCCGACCTCGCCGGCCGGATCGACGTCCGCGACGACCTGGCCGACATCCGCATCCCCACCCTGGTCATCTCCACCACCGCCGACCACCTGGCACCCCCCGCCCTGCACCGCCACCTCGCCGAGAACATCCCCGGCGCCCAGCTCACCGAGATCCCCACCGGCCACCTGCCCATGGTCGAACGCCCCGAAGAATGGCAGAAGCTCATCACCAACTTCCTCAACCGGCACAGCGCCTGAAACTCACCGTTCGTGGGGACCACGCCAGCGACAACGACGCGGCCCCCACGAACGGCCGCCGGTGCGGCCCGGGTGTTCAGCACCACAACCCGGCATCCCTGGGCCGCTCGACTCACGCTCTAGCTGTATTGACCTGAAGCGTTGTTCACGCGGCTGATCGGTGGGTGGCCGCCGAGTGCGGTGTGGCAGCGGTGGTGGTTGTAGGTGTGCAGGAAGTCT
>NZ_JBEYEW010000019.1:0-139820 GCF_040634095.1 Streptomyces sp. NPDC007205 | reverse complement strand
TGCGTTTCCGACTCTATCAGATCTTTTCTCGATCCGATTTCCTCGGTGCTTTCCAGGTTCCCGCTCTCGCGTTTCCCTTTCCGGCGGTTCCGACTTTATCAGAAGTTCTCGGCCGGTCTGACCGGCTGTTCTTTTCCGATTAATCGGGAGGCGCTTCTCGGAGATGTCGTTCTCGACTTTCTCGGGAAGCTCGTAGAGTCTAACGGCGACCTGTGAACCTGTCCAGTTCCAGGCAACTGTTTGAATCTACCTCCCCACGCCATCCGTGTCAACGGCTCTTGCGGGGCGAAGAGGAGACTAGCAGCTCACAGGGGTGAAACGCACATCAAGCCGCGGTGGGGACCGAGGCGCTGCGGTCCGCCGCTTCGAGATCGCCGGTCTCACCTGCCCGTACCGCCCTGCCGCCCAGGACGTAGACGTACGTCAGGAATGCGAGCTCGGCCAGGACACCGATTCCGATGCGCGCCCAGGTGGGCAGGCCGGACGGGGTGACGAAGCCTTCGATGGCACCGGAGACGAAGAGGACCAGCGCGAGGCCGATCGCCATACCGACGGCCGCGCGTCCTTCTTCCGCGAGAGCGACGCGCCGGGTACGCGGGCCGGGGTCTATGAGTGTCCAGCCCAGGCGCAGCCCCGTGCCGGCGGCGACGAAGACGGCGGTCAGTTCGAGCAGGCCGTGGGGAAGGACCAGACCCAGGAACGTGTCGAGGCGGTCGGCTGAGGACATCAGTCCGAAGCCGACGCCCAGGTTGAGCATGTTCTCGAAGAGGATCCAGAGGACGGGCAGGCCCAGGAATACACCGAGGACCAGGCACATCGCAGCCGCCTGGGCATTGTTCGTCCACACCTGGGCGGCGAAGGCCGCCGCGGGATGGCTGGAGTAGTACGTCTCGTACTCCCCGCCGGGGCGAGTCAGCTCGCGCAGCTGGCTGGGCGCCGCAATGGACGACTGTACGTCCGGGTGGGTGCCGATCCACCAGCCCAGGAGGATCGCGATGGCCGTGGAGACCAGTGCCGTGGGCACCCACCAGCGGCGAGCGCGGTAGACCGCGGCAGGGAAGCCCTGGGTCAGAAAGCGTGTGACGTCACGCCATGAGGCGCGGCGGGCGCCGGTGACGGCACTACGCGCGCGTGCCACCAGTTGGCTGAGGTGTCCCGTCAGCTGCGGGTCCGGGGCGCTGGACTGGATGAGGGAGAGGTGGGTGGCGGTGCGCTGGTAGAGAGCGACGAGTTCGTCGGCTTCGGCGCCGTTGAGGCGGCGTCGACGGCGGAGCAGGGCATCCAGGCGGTCCCATTCGGCTCGGTGTACGGAGACGAAGACGTCCAGGTCCATCAGGTCTGGGTGCTCCTCGGCTGGTCGTCGACTGCTCGTCGCGGATGCTCACGATCGCGGTCAGCTTGTCGTACTGCGGCGCGATGCGCCCACAGCTTGGCAGACTTGCGCTTCCGGGGGCAGATCAGGGAAGGACGACGTGCGTGAGTGAGCTGGTGACGGGCGAGGCGGTGGCCCTCGAACTGCGGCCGGCCAAGTTGCCGAGCAGGGCGCTGGCCGTGTTGCTCGACCTCGTGGTGGCCATGGTCGCGTATGTCGTCGTCACCATCGCAGTGGTGGTGTCGACCGCTTCTCTGGACGAGGCCGCGCAGGTGGCACTGTCCGTCGCGACGTTTCTGCTGGTGCTGGTCGGCGGGCCGATCGCGGTGGAGACGCTCAGTCATGGGCGTTCGCTGGGCAAGCTGGCGTTCGGGCTGCGGGTGGTGCGGGACGACGGCGGGCCGATCCGGTTCCGGCACGCGCTGGTGCGGGGTGCGATCGGTGTGGTCGAGATCTTGCTGACTTTCGGGGTGATCGCCTGCATCGCCTCGTTGGTGTCGGCGCGAGGCCGGCGACTGGGGGACGTGTTCGCAGGCACCTTGGTCGTACGTGAGCGAATACCGGCCGGCCGGGCCGCCCTGGTTCCGCCGCCGCCTCCCTGGCTGGCGGGGCGGTTCGCCGAGTTGGACCTGTCGGCGGTGCCCGACGGGCTGTGGCTTGCGGTCCGGCAGTACCTGACCCGGATGGGGCAGCTCGATCCGCAGGTCTCGCTGGGCATGGCCCAGCGGCTCGCGGCCGACCTGGCGACGCGGACCGGAGCGTCGGTGCCGCAGGATCTGCCGGCGGCCGCCTTCCTGGCTGCGGTGGTGCACGAGCGGCAGTCGCGTGAGGCCCGGCAGGCGTTCGGACCCGGTGGGTTCACGCCACCGGTGGCCGCGTCTGGTGCACCTGCCGCGTATCAGCCGCCCTCATCAGCGGCGGCCTGGTCGCCGCAGAGTGCCGGTCGGCCTGATCAGCCACAGGACTGGGCCCGGCAGCCGCAGGCTCCGGTCGTGCCGTCGGCCGAACCTGCGCGGGACGAGCCACCGGCCGACCGGCCGGCCACCGGTTTTGCACCGCCGGCGTAGCACCGGGCTCGCCCGCCGCCGTTCGGTCGTCTCGTCTCCGCCACCGTTCGGGAAGGTTTCCGCCCAGGTCCGCGCGGTCTCGCCGGTCTTCGCGTTTCAGTCGAACGTCGACGGCGGTGACTGGAGGTCCTCCAGCTCGATTCCGGGCGCGGCCAGAACGACGTCGCCGGCGATGTGGACGGTGTGCCGTTCGCCGGTGTCCAGGGCTGTGACCTGGTATTCGTCCACGGTCAGGGGGCCGTTGTCAGTGGCGTGTGCTTCGCTGTTCACGAGGGCCCAGGACTGATCCACGGTGCGGGGGGCGAGGACCGGGTCCGTGAAGGCGACCAGGCGCACGCGGGTCGCGTCGGACGAGGGGGTGAGGCGCAGGAGACGGGCGGTGGCGACGAGGAACGCGGGGGACGTGCCGGTGAAGGCGTGGGCGCGCACATGGCCTTCGGTGGCATGGGTTCCGGTGGGGTCGGTGCGGACCCAGGTGACGCCGTCGAGGGCGGCACCGCGCACCTGCCATTCTCCCGCGTGGAGTTCCAGGCGGATGGGGCGGCCGAGGTCGTCCAGGGCCAGGTCGACCGACCCGCGGTGATCGCCGGCGGGGCTGGTCACCCGGGAGACATAGCGCCAGCCGGACGGGCCGGGGGCGCACTGGAAGTGTTCTTCAGCGAGGGGGGTGTGATCATGCGGATCGTGGAGCGAATAGCGGCCGCGGGGCATGGCGGGTCCTGGGTCTTGACGGGCTGACGGTCCGGCGCCCGGCCCGGGTCGTTCCGGCCGGGGCGGGCCCTTCCGATCACGTGGGGCTGTTCCGGTGGGGGCGGGGCTGTTCCGGTCGGGGGCGGGCGGACGGAGTCGGGCGGGACCGGCCGCGGGCAAGGCGGTCAAAGGGGCAGGCCCCCGGCACGGGGGTGCGGGGGCCTGTCTCGGAGGGCCTGCTGCCGGGGAGCACGGCGGTGCACCGGTGTGCTCCCCGGCAGGCGGGACTTCGCAGTCGCCGGCTCAGTAGCGGTAGTGGTCCGACTTGAACGGGCCGTCGACCTCCACGCCGATGTACGCGGCCTGCTCCGGGCGCAGCTTGGTGAGCTTGACGCCGAGTGCGTCCAGGTGGAGGCGGGCGACCTTCTCGTCCAGGTGCTTGGGCAGCACGTAGACGCCGGTCGGGTACTCGTCGGGCTTGGTGAACAGCTCGATCTGGGCCAGGGTCTGGTCCGCGAAGGAGTTGGACATCACGAACGACGGGTGGCCGGTGGCGTTGCCCAGGTTCAGCAGGCGGCCCTCGGACAGCACGATGATCTTCTTGCCGTCCGGGAAGGTCCAGGTGTGGACCTGCGGCTTCACCTCGTCCTTGACGATGCCGGGGATCTTGGCGAGGCCGGCCATGTCGATCTCGTTGTCGAAGTGGCCGATGTTGCCGACGATCGCCTGGTGCTTCATCTTGGCCATGTCCGAGGCCATGATGATGTCCTTGTTGCCGGTCGTGGTGATGAAGATGTCGGCCTTGTCGATGACCTCGTCGAGGGTCGTGACCTGGTAGCCGTCCATCGCCGCCTGCAGGGCGCAGATGGGGTCGATCTCGGTGACGATCACGCGGGCGCCCTGGCCGCGCAGGGACTCCGCGCAGCCCTTGCCCACGTCGCCATAGCCGCAGACGACGGCGGTCTTGCCGCCGATCAGGACGTCGGTGGCGCGGTTGATGCCGTCGACCAGGGAGTGGCGGCAGCCGTACTTGTTGTCGAACTTCGACTTCGTCACGGCGTCGTTGACGTTGATCGCCGGGAACAGGAGGACGCCGTCGCGCTGCATCTCGTACAGACGGTGCACGCCCGTGGTGGTCTCCTCCGTCACGCCACGGATCTCGGAGGCCAGCTGGGTCCACTTCTGGGGGTTCTCGCCCAGGGTGCGGTGCAGCAGCTGGAGGATGACGCGGTGCTCGTCGGACTCGGCGGTCTCCAGGCCGGGGACCTTGCCGTCCTTCTCGTACTCGACGCCCTTGTGGACGAGGAGGGTGGCGTCGCCGCCGTCGTCCAGGATCATGTTGGGGCCGCCGGTGGGGCTGTCCGGCCAGGTCAGCGCCTGCTCGGTGCACCACCAGTACTCCTCCAGGGTCTCGCCCTTCCAGGCGAAGACCGGGACACCCTGCGGGTCGTCGGGGGTGCCGTTCGGGCCGACGGCGATAGCGGCGGCGGCGTGGTCCTGGGTGGAGAAGATGTTGCAGGACGCCCAGCGGACCCGGGCGCCGAGAGCGGCCAGGGTCTCGATGAGGACGGCGGTCTGCACGGTCATGTGCAGGGAGCCGGTGATGCGGGCGCCGGCGAGGGGCTGGGCCTCGGCGTACTCCTTGCGGAGCGCCATCAGGCCCGGCATCTCGTGCTCGGCGAGGGAGATCTCCTTGCGGCCGAACTCGGCCAGGGAGAGGTCGGCGACCTTGAAGTCCTGTCGGTTGTCGACAGTCGTCATTGCGAGCTGCTCCTCGGGGTTGGGTCGAGGTGGGTACGGCTGTACGGCTGGTCTGCGCGGCGGCGGACACGGGGGCGCCCGAAACGAGGACACAGGCATGCCCACATACGCGCAGCGCAGTCCGTCGGAGGCCCTCTCTCCCTCGGCCGGCCCGCGCTGGGCCGCCCGACCGCCATCAGCAGCGACGTCTGGCTCCGTCCCAAGCTACACCGGACGGCCCGGTCGGCCCCAGTCCGCCTCCGGCCGGTTCGGACAGTCCGAGAGGCGGCTTCGGGGTGCGGCGCGGGGGCAGGAGCGGGCCGGCAAAGGCGTGAAAGCCGTGGAACAGGAGCCCACATACCGGCGCGAACAGGGAATTTCGCATCTTGGGGCCGTGGGTGGGGTGGTGCAGGATGCAGGGGGACCGGGGCCGCCCGGTCCCGCTCGCGGGGTGTCCGGGACGGTGCCTCGTGCGACGAAGGCGTTAGGAGATCGACGTGACCAGTCCGGCCGGCCCTCCCTCCATGGATGGCCGCGATGACGAGCGGCGGCAGGTGAAGCTGCTGGCGGTGACCGCCTGCCCGACCGGCATCGCGCACACCTACATGGCGGCGGAGAAGCTCGCGCAGGCCGCGGCGAGCCGTGGCATCGAGATGAAGGTGGAGACCCAGGGATCGATCGGAGCCGAGAACGTCCTCGATGACAACGATGTCAGAAGCGCGGACGGCATCATTGTCGCCGCCGACAAGGACGTCGACCTGAGCCGCTTCGCGGGCAAGCGGGTGCTGACGGTCGGGGTGGCCGAGGGCATCCACCGTCCCGGGCAGTTGATCGAGCGGGTGCGGTCGGCGCCCGTCTACGCGCCGGGCGGGTCCGCGGGCGGTTCGGCCACCGGGTCCGCCGATGGCGGTGGCGGTGGCGGTGGCACGGAACGGGGGCCGGTGTACAAGGCGCTGATGAACGGCGTGTCGTACATGATCCCGTTCGTCGTCGTCGGCGGTCTGCTGATCGCGGTGTCGCTGGCCCTCGGCGGGCATGCGACGGCGAAGGGCTATGTGATCCCGGACGGCACGTTCTGGGCGCACGTCAACGCGATCGGCGGGATCGGCTTCCAGCTGATGATCCCGATCCTGTCCGGCTACATCGCCTACGCCATCGCCGACCGGCCCGCGTTGGTGCCCGGCATGATCGGCGGCTGGATCGCCAACACGGGCGCGCTGTACGACTCCCAGGCGGGCGCGGGTTTCATCGGGGCGATCGTGACCGGGTTCCTCGCCGGGTATCTGGTGTCGTGGATCAAGAAGGTCCGGGTGCCGAGATTCGTGCAGCCGATCATGCCGATCATCGTGATCCCGATCGTGGCGACGACGGCGCTCGGGCTGTTCTTCGTCTATGTCATAGGGAAGCCGATCTCGTGGGTGTTCGAGCACCTGACGAGCTGGCTCGGCGGGATGACGGGGACGAGTGCGATTCTGCTCGGCGCGATTCTGGGGCTGATGATCGCGTTCGACATGGGCGGGCCGGTCAACAAGACGGCGTTCCTGTTCGGTGCGGGGCTCATCGCGAGCGGCAGCCAGACGGTGATGGGCATGTGTGCCGCGGCGATTCCGGTGATGCCGCTCGGGCAGGGGCTGGCCACGCTGATCCGGCGGCGGCTGTACACCGAGCAGGAGCGGGAGACGGGGCTTGCGGCGCTGTTCATGGGGTGTTTCGGCATCTCGGAGGGTGCGATTCCGTTCGCGGCGGCGCGGCCGGCGCAGGTGATTCCGGCGAACATGCTCGGTGGTGCGGTGGCCGGTGCGGTGGCGGGGCTGGCCGGGGTGAAGGATGCGGTGCCGCATGGGGGGCCGATCGTGGCGGTGCTGGGCGCGGTGAGTGGGATGCCGATGTTCTTTGTGGCCGTGGTGATCGGGGCGGTGGTCACTGCGTCGGCGACCGTGGCGATGGTTGACGTGCGTGGGCGTCGGGGGCGGGGGGTGTCTGCGGGGGTATCTGCCGGCGAGTCTGCGGATGCGGGTTCCGGGCCGGCAGGGGTGGGGTTCCCACCTGCACCACCGGTACAGGAATCGTCGGCGGGTGCGGCTGCGCCGTCGAGGGGTGTCGTTGCGTCCGCTGGGGGTGCCGGGTCTGCGGTGGTGGTGCCGGGGCAGCGGGGGGAGGCTTCGTCGGGCGGGGGTGAGGTGTTGTCCGGGTATCTCGATGAGCGGACCGTGCAGGGCGCGCTCCGAGCGGTGGAGAAGGACGCCGCGATCCGGGAGATGGCGGAACTGCTCGCGCGGAGTGGGCGGGTCGCCGATGTGGACGAGCTGGTGGCGACCGCGTTGCGACGCGAGGCGCAGGGGACGACCGGGCTCGGTGAGGAGATCGCGATTCCGCATGCCAAGACGGATGCGGTGACCGCGCCGGTCGTCGGTTTCGCCCGCTCGGCCGAGGGGGTCGAGTGGGGTTCGCTGGACGGTACGAAGGCCCGGCTGGTCTTCATGATCGCCGTACCGGAGGCGGCTGCGGGCGACGAGCATCTGCGGATCCTCGCGCTGCTCTCGCGCAAGCTGATGGATGCCGGCTTCCGGGAGCGGCTGCTCGCTGCCCCGGACGAGCGGGCGGTGCTCGACGCCCTCGGCGAAGTGGGGTGAGCTTTGGGTGAGGGGTGAGTTCGGTGAAGTGACCAAGTGACCAAGTGAGCGAACGGTGCGGGTCCCTGGCCCCTGGCCCTCTGCGCTCGGGCCGGGGTCTGCTCCGTCTCCCCCTGGGGCGGGAGCTTCCCGGTTCGGGGCGCGTGCCGGCGCATTCGGGTCGGGGCCCGCCCGCTCCGGTCCAAGACCCGCCGTTCTGGTCAAGGGCCCGCACGCTCGCGGCCACGGCTCGCGGCCACGGCTCGCGCGCTCCGGCTCTTGTGGTGCGGCGGTCAGTGTCCGGTTGCGTGGGGGGTCGGGCCGCCCGGGGTTGCCTCCCGGTCCGGGCCCTTGGCGGCCTCGGTCTCGCTGTAGATGTCCGGTTCGAGGTAGATGACGCGGGCGATGGGGACGGCGGCGCGGATGCGGGCCTCGGCGGCGTTGATGGCGTTGGCGACCTCGGCGGCCGTGTCGTCGTGCTGGACGGCGATCTTGGCAGCGATCAGCAGCTCCTCGGGGCCGAGGTGCAGCGTGCGCATGTGGATGACACCGGTGACGGTGTCGCCGTCGACGGTCGCCTCCTCGATCTTCCTGATCACATCGAGGCCCGCCGCCTCGCCGAGCAGCAGCGACTTGGTCTCGGCGGCCAGGACCAGGGCGATCAGGACGAGCAGGACGCCGATGCAGAGGGTGCCGATGCCGTCCCAGACGCCGTCGCCGGTGAACACGGCCAGGCCGACGCCGAGGAGGGCGAGGACCAGGCCGATGAGCGCGCCGAAGTCCTCCAGCAGCACGACGGGCAGCTCGGGGGCCTTGGCGCGGCGGATGAACTGCGCCCAGGACAGTCTGCCGCGCAGTTCGTTGGATTCCTTGATGGCCGTGCGGAAGGAGAAGCCCTCGGCGATGACCGCGAAGACCAGGACGCCCACCGGCCAGTACCAGTTTTCCAGTTCGTGCGGGTGGCTGATCTTCTCGCAGCCCTCGTAGATGGCGAACATGCCGCCGATGGAGAACAGGACGATCGAGACCAGGAAGGCGTAGATGAACCGTTCGCGGCCGTAGCCGAAGGGGTGTTGCGGGGTCGCCTCGCGCTGGGCCTTCTTGCCGCCGATGAGCAGCAGGAACTGGTTGCCGGAGTCGGCGAGCGAGTGGACGCCCTCGGCGAGCATGGAGGAGGAGCCGCTGAACGCGAACGCCACGAACTTCGACGCCGCGATCGCCAGGTTGGCGCCGAGTGCCGCCACGATCGCTTTCGTACCGCCTGACGCGCTCATGTGTCCGCGTTGTCCCTTCGACCTTGTCGTCGCCCTCATGGCGTGTTCCGGCTTTGCCCGGCCTTTGCCGGTGGGTCATTCTTGCAGCCCGGCCGGCCCCCGGTGCGTCAGGTGTCCACAACCCCGGTCATACGATCACAGCGCCGGGTATCCACAACCCCGTCAGGCGATCACCGTGGCGCGGAAGACCGTGCCCGCGCCCGAGATCTCCGCCTTCTCGTCGGCCGGTACGAAGACCGACTGCCCCGGCTGCAGCTCGTACTCGCCCGCGCGGACCGAACCGGCCGTGCAGAGCAGGATCTGCGGGGTGGCGAGGGTGAGGTCGTGGGCGCTGCCGCCGGCGGAGAGGACGTACCGGGACAGACGGAACTCGTCGATCGGTGTCTCGTAGACCTCCTCGCCGTCCGGGGATGCCTCGGGGCGCAGCACGTCCGGGTCGCCCGGCTCGAAGCGGACCACCCGCAGGAGCTCGGGGACGTCGACGTGCTTGGGGGTCAGACCGCAGCGCAGGACGTTGTCGGAGTTGGCCATGATCTCGACGCCGAGGCCGCTGATGTACGCGTGCGGGATGCCCGCACCGAGGAACAGGGCCTCGCCCGGCTGCAGGCGGACGTGGTTGAGCAGCATGCCCGCGATGACGCCGGGGTCGCCCGGGAAGTGGTGGGCGAGGACAGCGTAGGGATCGTAGGCGCCGCCGAGGCGGGTGCAGGCGGCGGCGGTCTCGGTGACCGTCCGGGCCATGTCCTCCGGGCCGGCGGTGAGGATCGCGGTGAGGACCTCGCGCAGGGCGGCGTCCTCGGGGTGGGCGTGCAGCAGGTCGACGTACGGCTTGAGGGAGGCGACACCGAGCCCGTCGAGCAGGTCGGCGGCCTGGACCGGGTCGCGGAAGCCGCACAGGCCGTCGAACTCGGTGAGCGCGCAGATCAGTTCGGGCTTGTGGTTGGCGTCCTTGTAGTTGCGGTGCGGGGCGCCGACCGGGATGCCGCGGCGCTCCTCGTCGGCGTAACCCTCCTTGGCCTGCTCCAGGTTGGGGTGCACCTGGAGGGAGAGGGGGGCGCCGGCGGCGAGGATCTTGAGGAGGAAGGGCAGGTGGGGGCCGAACTTCGCCACCGCCTCCGGGCCCAGCTCGCGCTCCGGGTCGGCGTCGATGACGTCGACGAGTGTCCCGCGCGCGGTGCGCGAGGGGGCTCCCGGGTGCGCACCCATCCACATCTCCGCCTGCGGTTCACCGGTCGGCTCGACGCCGAGCAGGTGCGGGATGGCGGTCGTGGAACCCCAGGCGTAGGGGCGGACGGTGTTCTCGAGGCGGTCCATGTGTCTTCTCTGTCTCCGTACGTACGCGGGTCGGGCGGGCCCGGAGCAAAGATCAGGCCACCGAAGCGAGCGCCAGGTAAACAGCGGCGAAATCCGTGACGGCGATCAGTTCCGCGAGGGTCTCCAGTTCGCCGCCCTCCTCCGGTTCGAGTTCGCTGATCGGCGTGTCGTGGCTGAGGGCCAGGTCGCGGGCGGCGGTGGCAGCGGTGAAGCCGCCGATCGGGCGGTCGCGCAGCAGCACCACGCGCGCGTGCAGGGCGGGCGGCTCCTCGACGCGGTCGCGGAAGAAGTCGTCGGGGTCGGCGCTGGCGGCCAGCGGGCCGGCCAGCAGGGCGCTGTGCGCGGCGAGCGCCTCGGGGAGTTCGGCGACGAGCCCGGGGCGGCCGGCGAGTTCGGCGAGGGCGGCGGCGAAACGGCGCCCGGCGGGGCCCGCCGAGGTCCCTTCCGTCCACACCACGGGGAGCGCGTCGGCCAGTTCAGCGGCCAGGGTCTTGGCCGGGTTGCTGTAGGTCGCGATGGCGGGGCCGCAGCGCTCGGCGATGCGGTCCAGGCGGTCGGCGACCTTCTCCAGGGCCTCCGGCGGGGCGCTGAGCAGGCCTACGCGGTCCAGCAGCGCGAGCAGCGGGGTGAACAGCGCCCAGAAGACGCCCGGGGAGGAGGCGGCGAGCGGTTCCTCCTGGTCGTACGGCGCCGTCGCCATCGGTACGAACAGGCCGTGGGCGCCGGCGACCGCCTCCGCCAGCGGGGTACGGGGCGGAGCCACGGCGACGACCGAGCAGCCGCGGCGGTAGGCCTGGTCGGCGAGGAGGGAGAGGCTGGGTTCGGTGCCGTCCGGGGTGGCGATCAGCAGCAGGTCGACGGAGCCGGTCCAGCCCGGCAGTTCCCAGCGCAGGGCGCCCGCGGCCGGGGCGACGCCGGTCGGCGCCAGGCGGACCACGGGGCTGCCGACGCCCGCGAGGGTGCCGAGGAGGTCGGCGGTGTGGGTGGCGGCGGCGCCGGGGCCGGCGATGAGGACGGCGCGGGGGCGGCCGTCGGGCTTGAGGTCGCCGACGCCGGCCTCGGTGGCGTTCCGGACGGCGGTACGGACGCGGGCGCCGGCCTCGGCGGCGCCGCGCAGCAGACCCCGGTGGTCGGCCTCGGCGAGGCCCTCCGGGGTGTCGAGCAGCGATTCGTCCAGCATGGGCGGCAGCCTCCGAGCGCCGGGGTCCTGTGCGGGTTGTCTACCGGTTGTCTACGACGTCGGCAGCGCCGTCACGCGGGGCGGCGGGCCTCGTCCACGAGGAGGACCGGGATGCCGTCGCGGACGGGGTAGGCGAGGCCGCAGTCCTGGCTCGTGCAGATCAGCTCGGTGTCCTGCTCGGTGTTCCGCTCCTTGAGGGGGGCGTGGCAGGCCGGGCAGGCGAGGATCTCCAGGAGGCCGGCTTCGAGCGGCATGGGGTGTCCCTTCGGGGGTTGGTTCTCTGGCCGGTGGTCAGCGTACCGCTGGTGGGCGGGCTGAGCTGGGCTCACGTGCAGCCCAGGGGGCTGCGCCCCCTGGACCCGCCGTCGATGCGTCACCCCCGGATGATCGCCAACGCCTCGTCCCTGATCTTCGTCATCGTCGCCTCGTCCTTCGCCTCCGCGTTCAGGCGGAGGAGGGGCTCGGTGTTGGAGGGGCGGACGTTGAACCACCAGTCGGGGGCGGCGACGGTGAGGCCGTCGAGGTCGTCGAGGGTGATGTCGGCGCGGCCCTCGTACGCGGTGCGGATCGCGGCGAGGCGTGCGGACTGGTCGGCGACCGTGGAGTTGATCTCTCCGGAGCCGGTGTAGCGGTCGTACTGGGCGACGAGGGAGGACAGGGGCCCGTCCTGGCCGCCGAGGGCCGCGAGGACGTGCAGGGCGGCCAGCATGCCCGTGTCGGCGTTCCAGAAGTCCTTGAAGTAGTAGTGCGCGGAGTGCTCGCCGCCGAAGATGGCACCGGTGCGGGCCATCTCGGCCTTGATGAAGGAGTGGCCGACGCGGGTGCGGACCGGGGTGCCGCCGTGCTCCTTCACGACCTCGGGGACCGTACGGGACGTGATCAGGTTGTGGATGATCGCGCCCTTGCCGCCGTTGCGGGCCAGCTCGCGCCCGGCGACCAGGGCGGTGATCGCGGACGGGGAGACCGGGTCGCCGTTCTCGTCCACGACGAAGCAGCGGTCGGCGTCGCCGTCGAAGGCGATGCCCAGGTCGGCGCCCTCCGCGGGGACGCGCTTCTGCAGGTCCACGAGGTTGGCGGGGTCGAGCGGGTTGGCCTCGTGGTTGGGGAAGGTGCCGTCCAGTTCGAAGTACATCGGGACGAGGGTCAGGGGCAGGCCGGCGAAGACCGTGGGGACCGTGTGGCCGCCCATGCCGTTGCCGGCGTCGACCACGACCTTCAGGGGGCGGACGGAGGTCAGGTCGACCAGGGAGCGGAGGTGCGCCGCGTACTCGTCCAACGTCTCGCGGGAGGACAGGGTTCCCGGCCGGGCCACCGGTTCCGGGGCGCCCGACTCCAGCCAGCGCTCGGCCAGTTCGCGGATCTGCACGAGACCGGTGTCCTGGCCGACCGGGGCGGCACCCGCGCGGCACATCTTGATGCCGTTGTACTGGGCCGGGTTGTGGGAGGCGGTGAACATCGCGCCGGGCAGGTTCAGCGCGCCCGAGGCGTAGTACAGCTGGTCCGTGGAGCACAGGCCGATCTCGGTGACGTCCACACCGCGGTCCGCCGCGCCGCGGGCGAAGGCGCGGGACAGACCCGGGGACGAGGGCCGCATGTCGTGGCCGACGACGATCGCCGCCGCTCCTGTCACCTCCGCGAAGGCGGCGCCGAACAGTCCGGCCAGTGACTCGTCCCACTGGTCCGGGACCACTCCGCGTACGTCGTACGCCTTCACGATCTGCGACAGATCAGCAGTCACGGCCAACCCTCCTGAAAGTCCTATGGGTGCCCACAAACTACCCGTCGGCGGTAAGGGGGAGGTGTGCGGACACCAAGATGGACGCCCGGTCGGGACCGGGAGGGGCCGGAGCCTGAGGGTGGCTCAGCTGTCCGGGGAGCGCAGAACTCGCAGGTGGCCGCGGCGGGCGACCTCCATGGGGTCGGCCGTACGGGCTCCGCCGCCGCCCGCCTCGGCCGCGCGCTGCTGGGGGCGGGCCGCCTCGCGTACGGCGTTGGCAAGCGCTTCCAGATCGTCTCCGCTGGGCCGCGCGGGAGCGGAGCCGTCGAGGAGGCGTACGACCTCCCAGCCACGGGGGGCGGTGAGGCGCTCGGAGTGCTCGGCGCACAGGTCGTAGCAGTGCGGCTCGGCGTAGGTGGCGAGCGGGCCGAGGACCGCGGTCGAGTCGGCGTAGACGTACGTCAGCGTCGCGACGGCGGGTCGGCCGCAGGCGGTGCGCGAACAGCGACGTACAGGGCTCACGACGTTGGACGGTACCGCACTCTTGAGCGGGCCGCGACGACTCCCCACCACGTCACTCCCCTGTGTCGGGCTGTGAAACGCCCCACACACCCCTTCGAGGAGGTGTTGTTGACCTGCGGGGACGAGTTCTCGGCGGATTGCGGGCGGGACTGGATATGGTCATGAGACGACACAAACACCGTCAATTGCCTTGAGTTCGGCGGTCTTGGAGGGTTACAGAAACGCGCCATTCGTTGGCTGGAACGGTCATCCTGCGACATGAGAATGGATACGGCCGATCGGGGAGGAATGGGCCGATCGGCGGCGGGCTGATCGGCGGCGGATGCCGGTGGTCGCAGCCGGTGGTCCGGGGAAGTGGCTGGTTGCCGTGTGGGGCCGGGCGGGAGGAGCGTGCGGGGACTACGCTTCCCCAGTGATGGACAACCGTGTACCGCCCCGTGCCGCCGGCCCAGGGCCCCGTCGCCGTGATCGTCACGGGAGGGGCATGCGGGGGCCGATCGCACCGCCGCAGGTGCCGCTCGCGGCCAGCCGTGCCGATGTGTTCGCGGACCTAGTGCAGGACTCCGTGGACCGTCTTGAGCGGCGGTGGCCGCAGCTGGCCGACATCGATTTCCTCGTGCTGGAGGTGCCCCGGCTGGAGGGGCGGGGCGAGCAGGCGTGGAGTGATGAGGCCGTGCCGTTGGGCGGGGTCGTTCCTGCGCAGGACGGGCGGCGGGCGCGGGTGGTGGTGTATCGGCGGCCGGTGGAGATCCGGACGAAGGGGCGGGACGAGCGGGCCGCGCTGGTGCACGAGGTGGTGGTGGAGCAGATTGCCGAGTTGCTGGGGCTGACTCCGGAGACCGTGGATCCGCGGTACGGAGAGGACTAGATCCGGCCGGACTTGGAGCATGCGCGTGCCCTGTGCCGGGGCCGGGCGGGGTGCGCGGTGCTGCTGCTGAACGTACGGGCTGTTTCGCTTGCCCGCGCTTGCGGGGTGCCGTCGCGCCCACCCGCGCCGCCCCAGCGGCACGACTGCCCGTAGCTGCGCAGGTACGACCCGCAGCAGCGTGGGGCAGAAACGCCGGTTCTCACTTCTGGAGGACTGACAAGTCCTCCGTCGTCTTCGGTACTGCCACCATTCCCCGGTCGTAGGGGAGGGTCTGGATGGTGAAGCCGGGGACTCCCGCCTCGGTGGCCGAGAGGGTGCGGGAGGCGTAGACCGGGCCGCCGGAGACGGTTTCGACGGTGAGGGCGTAGGTGCCGTTGAGGCCGGCCGGGGCGGGGACCGGGACGTTCTGGGTCGTGCCGGATTTGATCGTGTACGTCTTCGTCGTCGCCGTGCCGCCCTCGCTGCCCGCCGAGGCGGTGACCTTCACCGTGGCGGTGGCGGTGGGCGCCGTCAGGGCGAGGGTCGTGCCCTTGGCGCTGTTGTCGGCCGATGTCGCGCGGGTGCCGACGGGGGCGGTGGCCGGGATGAAGGCCGTCTCCTGTTTGTCGCCCTTGCCCCGGACCACCCGGAGGGCCGCCACTACCGGCACCGACTGGTCCGTGGGGGTCAGGACGACCGAGCCCGCCTCGCCCCTGGTCACGGCGCCGAGGTCGGCCGTGGTCGTCATGCCCGACTTCACGTGCAGGGTCTCGTTGCCCGCCGGGGTGATCAGGCCGTCCGGGGAGGCCAGCCGGACCTTCAGGTCGGCGTCGTCGCCGCCCGGTGTGAAGGCGATCAGACGGACGTCGGTGGCGTCCTTCGGGATGCCGGGCAGCACCAGGCTGCCGGCCGGGTCGGTGGCAGCGGCCAGCCAGTCGCCGCCCGCCTTGTCGTCCAGGGCCTGCACGGACGCGCCGACCCGGCCGCTGCGCACGCTGACGTGCACGGTCAGGTCGGCCTGCTGCGCGTCGGTGAGCGTGGAGAGCAGGATCGGCTTGCTCGCGTGCGGCGGGATGGTCTGGTTCTCGCCGAGCGGGGACTTGATCGCGCCGTCCTTGCCGTACAGCTCGATGTCGACGACCGCCGCGGAGTCGTCGGGGTTGGTCAGGTGCACGTAGTCGGTGCGGCCGGTGGCCGTGCTCGCGCCCGGGAACCAGAAGTCGGTGTCGGCCGCGGTGCAGTTGACGCCCTGGAGGCCGCGGCCGGTGCCGGCGGCGACCTCGGTGGTCTCCTGGACGGTCCAGCCGGGCGCGAACTTCCCGTCGGCGGTGCCGATGAGTGCGGGCGTGTCGGCGCCGGAGGTGTCACCGGTGACCGGTGTGCCCGGCGCCTTGGGGCTGAGCACCGGCTTGTCCGCCGTCTTCTTCCCGCTGGTGGATCCCTTGGAGCCCTTGCCGGCCGGGGAGTTGTCCGTGCCGTCCGTGGTCTGCTCGTCGGCCGCCTGGAGCTGGGCCTTGCCGCTGCCCGGCGTGGACCGGGTGACGGGCGTGAACGACGTGTACGCCGTGTCGGCGATGTCCGAGATACTCGGCGCCGGGCACAGCAGGCTCGTGCGCTGCACCGGCAGGTTCGCGGCCGGCTTGGGGGCGGCGGCCCCGGACGCGGACGGGCCGTCGAGCGCGGCGAACGCGGTGACGGCGGCCAGCGCCGTGGTGCCGGCGATCAGGGACAGGGTCGTGCGGTTCACTGCTGGCTCCCGTCGGGGCGCTCGCTGCCGGTGCCGTGGGGCTGCTGGGCCGGGTCGTAGCCCTGCTGGGCGGGGTCGTACGCCGGGTCGTAGCCCTGCGGATAGGCCGTCGGGTCGTACGGCATCTGGCCGGCCGTACCGCCGTAGGCGTACGGGTCGTACTGGCCCGTCTGGTACGGGTCGGCGGCCGGGTATGCCTGCTGGTCGTAGCCGGACGGCTGGTAGGGGGCTGCGGTCTGGTATTGGTCGGATCCGTAGCCCGCGTATCCGGCGTTCGGGTAGGAGCCCTGGTCCCAGTCGTCGTAGGACTGCTGGTGCGGTACGGCGGCCGGGGGCTCCTGCGGCTGCGGGGGTGCGGCCGGCTGTCCCTCGGCGGCCTGTTCCTCGGCCTGGGCGCGCAGGCGGCGGGCGCGGCGGCCCTCGCCGGCGGTGGCCTGGGCGGACAGCGGCTCCTCCTCGGGCAGGTCGTCGTCGACGTCGCGGCGGCGGCCGGGCAGGGCGAGGACGACCAGGACGACGGCGAGCACGCCCTGGGCCCACAGCCAGGCGGTGTGCGTGAGCGGGTCGGTGTAGGTGACGTCCAGCCTGCCGCTGTCGGCGGGCAGCTGGAAGCCCTGGGCCCAGCCGTCGACCGTGGTGCGGGTGAGCGGCTTGCCGTTCAGGGTGGCCGTCCAGCCGCCGGAGGCGGTGTCGGCGAGGCGCAGGACGCGGCTGCCCGAACCGGCGGGGATGGTGGTGTGGATCTCCACCGGTCCGGCGGTGACCGACTGGGCGGTGCCCGAGCCGCCGGCGGGGACGATGGTGGCCCGGGAGACCTCCTGGTCGACGCGGTACAGGGCGCTGCCGTGCTGCTGGCTGAGCCGGGTCAGGCCGGGGGTGGTGTCGAGGACGCGGGTGATGTCGCGGGGCGCGCCCTGGTGGACGAGGACGTAGCGCACGGCGAAGCCGCCGAGTTCGTCGGCCTGGTCGGCACCGGAGCCGGCCACGAGGTTGGCGACGACCTTGTCCAGCCGGGTGTTCTCACCGGCGGCGGCGCTGACCTCGGCGTCGCCCATGCGGGCACCGGAGCCGCGGACCAGGGTGTAGCGCACGCGCGCGGTGGAGTCGCTGTCCAGGATCAGGGTGCGGGCCCGGTCGCCGGTGGTGGAGTCCTCGGCGACGAACGCGGGCACCTGGGTGGGGTCGCGGCGCTCCAGGGGGCCGTCGGCGCCGCGGATCATCCAGCCGGCGGCGAGCAGCAGCGGGCCCGCGGCGCAGGCGAAGGCGATCAGGGCGGCGACGGGCTGGCGCCAGCCGAAGCTCTGCTCGGCGACACGCGCGCGTGCGCCGTCGGCGCCGAGGGCGGCGGCGGCCAGCAGGGCGATGCCGTAGACGAGGGTGGCCGGTCCGGCCCAGGCGGACCTGTTGGACAGGACGGCGAGGACGAGGGCCACCAGGGCGACCGCCCAGGCGGTGCGGATGGCCGGCTGCCGCTCGGAGCGCAGCAGCGCGGCGAGGGCGGCGAGAACGATGCCCAGGAGCATCGGGCCGTGCACGGTGCCGGGGCCGCCGGGGCTCGCGCCGAGCAGGTCGAACGCGGAGGCGGCCGAGGTGCCGTACGCCAGGCCCGCTTCCTTGAAGAAGCCGGTCGGGAGCAGGGTCAGCGACCAGGGGGCCAGGACCAGCAGCGGAGTGCCGAGCTGGGCGAGGAAGCGCAGGACGTGGGCGACGAGATCACCGCGGCGCCGGACGAGCACGCCGATGCCGAGGAGCAGCGCGATGGGCCACACGATCGGCGTGAAGGCGGTGGTGACGGTCAGCAGCAGCGCGTACGCCCAGGTGGCGCGCCAACTGCCGCGGGCGCCGGAGCGGTTCGCGAGGCCGCTCGCGGCGAGGCCGGCGCGCGCGATGAGCGGCAGCAGCACGGCGAGGACGGCGGTGCCGATGCGGCCGCCGGCCAGGGCGCCGGTGGTGGCGGGCAGGAAAGCGTAGGCGATGGCCGCCCAGGCGCGCAGCAGCCGGGAGGTGACGAGCGGCCGGGAGGCGAAGTAGGCGGTGCATCCGGCGAGCGGAACCGAGGCGACCAGCAGGACGGTGACGGCCGGTCCGGTGGAGCCGAACAGGAGGCCGGCGAAGGTCGCGAGGACGGCGAGGTAGGGCGGGGCGGACGGGGTGCCGCCCGCGCCGACCGGGTGCCAGGCGTCCGCGAAACGCGCCCACAGGTCGCCGGCGCCGGCCGGAACGGGCAGCAGGGCGCCGCCCGCGAGCGCGCCGCCGCCGAGGAGGGCGCGGCAGGCGGTCACGGAGATGAGCAGGAGCGCGAGGAAGAGCACGGGGCCGGGCCTGCGGGCGATCCGCCTGAGCCGGGCGAACTGCTCGACCTCCAGGAAGTCGGCGTCGTCACCGCCGGGCCCGGACTCGACGGCGCCGCCGTGCCGGCCGGCCGGGGAGGTGTCGTCGGTGCCGCTGGTGAAGTTGGCGGCGAGCTGTTCCACGGTGGCACGGACGGTGGCGCCGGGCGGTGGGAGCAGTTGGCGCAGTTCGCCCTTGTCGATCTGCGGGCGTCCGCGGCGGCGCCGGGCGGCGATGATCCGCTCGGGGCGCAGCAGGGTGCTGAGCAGGCCGCGGATCTCGTCGACGGCCTGGCCGGGCACCTTGCCGACGAGATAGGCGATGGTCCGCAGGGCGGTGCCGAGGACGAGCCGCAGCAGCACCCAGGGGAGCGCGGCGCCGCGGGAGTTGACGAGCAGGGTGTAGACGGCGCCGGCCTTGTCGACCTTGTGCGGGGAGGCGGCGGTGCGGCCGACGCAGTCGACGGTACGGCGCTCGCGGGAGGCGGCCTCGGCGTGCCGGACGACGGCGTCGGGGGCGATCAGGACGCGGTGGCCGGCGGCGTGGGCGCGCCAGCACAGGTCGACGTCGTCGCGCATGAGGGGCAGCCGGCGGTCGAAGCCGCCGAGCTGTTCGTAGACGTCACGGCGGATGAGCATGCCGGCGGTGGAGACGGACAGCACGGTGCGGACGTGGTCGTGCTGGCCCTGGTCCTGTTCGCGGCGGTCCAGGCCGGTCCAGCGGCGGCCGGAGTTGGCGATGGAGACGCCGACCTCCAGCAGCTGCCGACGGTCGTACCAGCCGCGCAGCTTGGGGCCGACGACCGCCACGTCGTCGCGGCCCAGCTCCAGTTCGTTGTCGACGACCCGCAGCAGCTGGGCGAGGGCGTCGGGTTCGGGGGCGCAGTCGTCGTGCAGCAGCCAGAGCCACTGGATGGGCTCGCCGTGCGGCAGTTCGGGCAGGTCGTAGGCGTCGTCGCGCCAGGAGCGGGTGACCGGGTCCCAGCCGCTGGGGCGCTTGAGGTACGGCAGCTCTTCCGGGGTGAGGACCGGGGCGGTGCGGCTCGCCTCCTCGACGGCCTGGCCGAAGCCGGTGCGCCGGGCGAGGTGCAGGACGCCCGCGTCGCCGAGGGCGTCGGTGAGCAGCCGGGCGGAGTCGTCCGCGCTGCCGGTGTCGGCGGCCACCGCGTACTGCACGGGGCGCTCCTGGCCGAGCAGCCCGGCGAGGGCGTCGGGAAGCCAGCGGGCACCGTCGTGGGCGACGAGGACCGCGGTCACCACGTGACGCGGGAACTCAGGAGGGGCAGCGGCGTCTTGCTGGGCTGCCGTATGGCTGTGCACGGACATCGAGGTACGGGCCCCGGTTCGATGGACTGCGGTGGACGCCTGCGCCCTCTCGGGTGCCGAGGGGACAGCGGGGCGTCTCGGACGAGCGACCACACTATCGGCTGACCATGACGACGGCCCGCCGCCTGTGGATAACCCACCGACGACGGGCCGTTCGTGACGTTTTGGGTGGATGTGCTCTCAGATGGCGGCCTTCTTCAGCCGGCGGCGCTCCCGCTCGGACAGGCCGCCCCAGATGCCGAATCGCTCGTCGTTGGCGAGGGCGTACTCGAGGCATTCGGAGCGGACCTCGCAGGCGAGGCAGACCTTCTTCGCCTCTCTGGTGGAGCCGCCCTTCTCGGGGAAGAAGGACTCGGGGTCGGTCTGGGCGCACAGCGCGCGCTCCTGCCAGCCGAGTTCCTCGTCCGCGTCGTCGACCAGCAGTTGCTGCACCAGCTCGGTCATGTGCGCCCCTCGTCTGTCTTTCGCGTCCCCGTGCTGCCGTTACCGATTTCGGCTGAACGACACGAGTGAAATTACAAGTGTGCTGCTCCGGGCGAGTCAAGCCGAGATCTGCTATTGAGTCCGTTATTCACTCTGCGGAACCAAGGCCGTGCGGAAAGTGTTCAAATCGGCATAAACCGGAGGGTCGCCGGACCGTTCAGATGTCTGTACGGAGAAGGACGCCCCTGCGTTCGATCGCGTTCCGCGAGGCCCACGCGCCCGGATGTGCGCCATGTGTCCCGGAAGTCAGGTGGACAAACCTTTCATCGCCGAGATGGACCGGATGAGGTGAAACGTGTCCCACATGCCGGTCGTCGAGTTGACAGCGCAGGTGTGAGCCGGTGTCCTTGGGGGCATGCTCGCGAACTCGGCACTCACCTCGACCCGCACCGCCGGGTCCCTCGGTGCTGCCCGGGGTCGCTGTAGCTGTTGTTGCTGTTCCAGCTGTTGAGCCACACCCGCTCCAGCTGTGGGCCGAGTCACTCGGGACTCGGTGTTCATTCCCTCTGCCCTTCCTTGACCGAGGAACCACGCACCCCATGAACAGCGACAACGACCTCCAGATCGCCGGCGACATCCTCGAAGTCCCGCATCTGCTCCAGCCGCCGCGCGAGCACCCGGCCACCGTTGCCGAGTTCGCGGGCCTGGCCCGCTCGATCGCCGCCGACCGCTCCCAGTGGGCCCACCTCGTCCGCTACGACGCGACCACCCGCTGGTACCACCGGCTGCGCACCGGCCCCGGCTACGAGGTGTGGCTGCTGTCCTGGGTGCCGGGGCAGGGCAGCGGACTGCACGGCCACGGCCGCTCCTCCGGGGTCCTGACCCTCCTGGAGGGAACGCTGACCGAGCGCACCGAGCGGGGCACGCGCGCGTTGACGCCGGGAGCGCAACGGGTGTTCGCGCCGGGTTACGTCCACGAGGTCGTCAACGACGCGCTGGAGCCGGCGGTCAGCCTGCACGTCTACCACCCGGGCCTGACGGAGATGCCGATGCACACGACCCCGCACTGCGAGGCTCGTCCGGTGACTGCCTGACGCGTTGTCGTACCCGCCTGCAAGACTTGGCGCATGCGCATTGTGGTTCTGGCAGGCGGCATCGGCGGTGCCCGTTTCCTGCGCGGTCTGAAGCGGGCCGTGCCGGACGCGGACATCACGGTGATCGGCAACACCGGCGACGACATCCACCTCTTCGGGCTGAAGGTCTGCCCCGACCTGGACACGGTGATGTACACGCTGGGCGGCGGCATCAACGAGGAGCAGGGCTGGGGGCGGGCCGACGAGACCTTCCACCTCAAGGAGGAACTGGCGGCCTACGGGGTCGGACCCGAGTGGTTCGGCCTCGGTGACCGGGACTTCGCCACGCACATCGTGCGCACGCAGATGCTCGGCGCGGGCTATCCGCTCAGCGCCGTCACCGAGGCGCTGTGCGACCGCTGGCAGCCGGGCGTGAAGCTGATCCCGATGACCGACGACCGCGTGGAGACCCATGTGGCGGTCGAGGTGGACGGCGAGCGCAGGGCGGTGCACTTCCAGGAGTACTGGGTACGGCTGCGCGCCGAGGTCCCGGCGCAGGCGGTCGTGCCGGTCGGCGCCGAGCAGGCCAAGCCGGCGCCCGGCGTGCTGGAGGCCATCGCCCAGGCGGACGTCATCCTCTTCCCGCCGTCCAACCCCATCGTGTCCATCGGGACCATCCTCGCCGTGCCCGGCGTCCGGGAGGCGATCGCGGACGCGGGCGTGCCCGTGATCGGCCTGTCCCCCATCGTCGGGGACGCACCGGTGCGCGGCATGGCCGACAAGGTGCTCGCCGCGGTCGGCGTGGAGTCCACGGCCGCCGCGGTCGCCGAGCACTACGGCTCCGGCCTGCTGGACGGCTGGCTGGTCGACACCGTGGACGCGGCCACGGTCGAGCGGGTCGAGGCGGACGGCATCCGCTGCCGCGCCGTGCCGCTGATGATGACCGATGCCGACGCGGCGGCGCAGATGGCGCGCGAGGCGCTGGCGCTGGCCGAGGAGGTGCGGGGAGCGTGAGCGAGGAGCGCCCGCAGTACACGGTCCGGGCCCTGTCGGGCATCCCCGAGGTGCAGCCGGGCGACGACCTCGCCAAGCTGATCGCCGCCGCCGAGCCGGGCCTGGCCGACGGGGACGTGCTGCTCGTCACGTCCAAGATCGTCTCCAAGGCGGAGGGCCGGGTCGTCCAGGCGGCCGACCGGGAGGCGGCCATCGACGCCGAGACCGTCCGGGTCGTGGCCCGGCGTGGCGCGCTGCGCATCGTGGAGAACCGGCAGGGTCTGGTCATGGCCGCCGCCGGGGTCGACGCCTCCAACACCCCTGCCGGGACGGTGCTGTTGCTGCCCGAGGACCCGGACGCGTCCGCGCGGGCGATCCGCACGGGCCTGCGCGAGGCCCTCGGCGTCGACGTGGGTGTCGTCGTCACCGACACCTTCGGGCGGCCCTGGCGCGCGGGGCTCACGGATGTGGCGATCGGCGCCGCCGGCGTGCGTGTGCTCGACGATCTGCGCGGGGGAACGGACGGGCACGGCAATCCGCTCAGCGCGACCGTCGTGGCCACGGCGGACGAGCTGGCCGCCGCCGGCGACCTGGTCAAGGGCAAGGCGACGGGCCGGCCGGTGGCCGTGGTGCGCGGACTGCCGCACGTCGTGGACGGCGACGACGCCGAGGGCGCGCGGGCGCTGGTGCGCACCGCGCGGGACGACATGTTCCGGCTCGGCACGTCCGAGGCGGTCCGGGAGGCGGTGACCCGGCGGCGTACGGTCCGGGCCTTCACGGACGAGCCGGTGGATCCCGGCGCGGTACGGCGTGCGGTGGCGGCGGCGGTGACGGCACCGGCCCCGCACCACACCACGCCGTGGCGGTTCGTGCTGCTGGAGTCGGCGGAGTCCCGGACCCGGCTGCTGGACGCGATGCGGGACGCCTGGATCGCCGACCTGCGCCGGGACGGCAAGAGCGAGGAGTCCATCGCGAAACGGGTGCGCCGCGGGGACCTGCTCCGCAACGCGCCGTATCTGGTCGTGCCGTGCCTCGTCATGGACGGCTCGCACCACTACGGGGACGCGCGGCGGGACGGCGCCGAGCGGGAGATGTTCGTCGTCGCGACGGGCGCGGGCGTGCAGAACCTGCTGGTCGCGCTGGCCGGCGAGCGGCTGGGCTCGGCGTGGGTGTCCTCCACGATGTTCTGCCGGGACGTGGTGCGCGAGGTGCTCGCGCTGCCCGCGGACTGGGACCCGATGGGCGCGGTGGCGGTCGGGCATCCGGCCGAGGAGCCGGGACCGCGGCCGGAGCGGGACGCGGGGGCGTTCATCGAGGTGCGGTGACTTCGGCGTACGCGCTCCTTCGCGAGCGCCTAGTCTCGTAGGACGACACCGGCGGCACCGGCTCCCTAGGACCTCATTCGTGGCAGGACGTTTCGCTCAGCGGCCCACGCGTACGACGGTGCGCGGCGGCCATGCCGGCGTGCCCACGGGTGCCGGTGCCGGGATACCGCGGCAGGCGACGGGGCCGGGACGGGTACGGCGGTGGGTGCCGGAGGGACCGCTCGATCTGGGGCTGGTGCTCGGACCGTTGCGGCGCGGGCCCGCCGACCCCACGTTCCGGGCCACCGCGGACGGATCCGTGTGGCGGGCCTGCCGTACGCCCGCCGGGCCCGGCACGCTGCGGGTGCGCGCGTACGGCGGTGAGGTGCTCGGCGAGGCGTGGGGGCCGGGGGCGGAGTGGCTGCTGGACCGGTTGCCCGAGTGGCTCGGCGCGGCCGATGAGCCGGAGGCGTTCGTGCCCCGGCACCGGGTGGTGGCGCTGGCGCGGCATCGGCGGCCGGGGCTGCGGCTGACGCGGACGGGGCTGGTGCTGGAGTCCCTCATCCCGTCGGTGCTGGAGCAGAAGGTCACCACGGACGAGGCGTACCGGGCGTGGCGGCTGCTCGTGCGGCGGTTCGGGGAGCGGGCGCCGGGGCCGGCGGGGGCCGGGGAACGGCCGATGTCCGTGATGCCGGAACCGCGGACCTGGGCGCTGATTCCGTCCTGGGAGTGGCACCGGGCCGGGGTCGACGACAAACGGGCGTCCACGATTCTGCGGGCCGTGCGGGTCGCTGCACGGCTGGAGCAGGCGGTGGGGATGCCGGCGGCTGAGGCGCAGGCGCGGCTGGAGGTCGTACCGGGGGTGGGGCCGTGGACGTCGGCGGAGGTGGTGCAGCGCAGTCATGGGGCGGCGGATGCGGTGACGGTCGGGGACCTGCATCTGCCGGGCATCGTGGGGTGGGCGTTGGCGGGGGACCGGGATGCCGACGATGCGGGGATGCTGCGCTTGCTGGAGCCGTATGCCGGGCAGCGGCATCGGGCGGTTCGGCTGATCTTGTTGAGTGGGCGGGTGCCGGGGCGGAGGGCGCCGAAGATGCCTCGGGTGGACATCGGGTTGCTTTGATGTGACCTGCGCTGTGCGGTGGCGGGGCGGGGGCGGTTTTGCGCTTGCCCGCGCTTCAGGGGTGCCGCTGGCCCACCCGTGCCGACGGTGCTGCAGCTTCCCAGGGGCGCGGGGAACTGCGCGATCAGCCCCCACGCACCCGCGCCCGGCGACCGCCCCGACCATCCCGAGCGCCCCGACTGCCCCTCGCCACATGGGGGTCTGGGGGCGCAGCCCCCATGTGCCGTGCCCCCGGACAACCCGGAGTTACTGGTCGGACGAGAAGCGGAGCGCTCCCGCTGGGATGCGGGCGTCGCACCACACCCGTACTCCCTCGCGGAGCTCGTTGTCGGGGCCGACGACCGCGCCGTCGCCGATGACCGTGCCGGTGAGGACGGTGCGTTCGCCCACCCGGGCTCGGGTGCCGACGAGGGAGTCGGTGATGACCGCGCCCGGCTCGATGACGGCGCCGGGAAGGATGGTGGAGCCGAAGACCCGAGCGCCCTCGGCGACGAACGCGCCCTCGCCGACCACCGTGCCGCCGGTCAGCTTCGCGCCCGGCGCCACCGTGGCCGTGGGCAGGACCAGGCGGTCGCCGCAGCGGCCGGGGACCGCCGGGGAGGGCGCGCGGCCCAGGACCAGGTCGGCCGAGCCGCGGACGAAGGCCGCCGGGGTGCCGAGGTCCAGCCAGTACGTGGAGTCGACCATGCCCTGGAGATGGGCGCCCGCCGCAAGGAGGCCGGGGAACGTCTCGCGCTCCACCGAGACCGGGCGGCCCAGCGGGATCGTGTCGATGACCGAGCGGCGGAAGACGTACGCCCCCGCGTTGATCTGGTCGGTGACGATCTCCTCCGGCGTCTGCGGCTTCTCCAGGAAGGCCAGCACCCGGCCGGAGGAGTCCGTGGGGACCAGGCCGTAGGCCCTCGGGTCCGTCACCTTCGTCAGGTGCAGCGAGACGTCGGCGGACGTCGACTCGTGCGTGTCCACCAGCGCCTTGATGTCCAGGCCCGTCAGGATGTCGCCGTTGAAGATCAGCACCGGGTCGTCGGGGCCGGAGTGCAGGCGGGAGGCGACGTTGCGGATGGCGCCGCCCGTGCCGAGGGGTTCCTCCTCGGTCACGTACTCGATGTGCAGACCGAGCGCGGAGCCGTCGCCGAAGTACGGCTCGAAGACCTCGGCCAGATAGCTGGTGGCGAGGACGATGTGGTCCACGCCCGCCGCCTTGGCGCGCGCCAGCTGGTGCGTGAGGAACGGCACCCCGGCGGCCGGGACCATGGGCTTGGGCGTGTGCACCGTCAGCGGACGCAGCCGGGTGCCTTTGCCGCCGACCAGGAGGATCGCTTCTGTCACCTGTCGTCTCTGCTTCCTGCCGGGACCGGCCGAACTGCTCGTTCCACTCGTTTCGGCCGGTCAGTGTACGCAGACCGTAGCGGCGACGCCCTTGACAACCACGCGTTTTCGCCCGAGATCGGTGTGAGAACGGTGTGAGACCGGCGGGCCCCCCGAGACGGCACCGAACGTGCTCCCCGGCCGCGTCAGCGCCCCTGGTAGTGCGCCGCGCTGGAACGGGCCTTGCCGAGCTTGGCATACAGCCGCTTGCCGGGGCACTCGGTGGCGTATCCGTCCCGATGACCGGAGATCACGTTCAGTCGTACCTTCTTACCTTTGGGGTAGAGGTTGCCACCGGCCGACGTGAGATATGTCCTGCCACGCGGATTGACCCCGTAGAGCCCAAGCTTCCACGCGGTGAGCCGGGCGACGGCCGTCACCGCGGCCTTCGACGGCTTCGTCGAACCGTATGTGCCGATCACGCCGATGCCCATGGTGTCGGTGTTGAAGCCGGCGGTGTGCGCGCCGAGGACCGCCTTCGCCGCGCCGCCGGCCCGGCCTTCGTAGATGGTTCCGCACTTGTCGACGAGGAAGTTGTAGCCCATGTCCCGCCAGCCCATGCTCGTGACGTGGTAGCGGTAGATACTGCGGATGACGGAGGGGGCCTGGGAGCAGGAGTACTTGTTGCCCGAGGCCGTGTGGTGCACGAAGGCCGCCTTGACCTTCTTGGCGTAGACGAACCCGCGTTGGCGCAGTGACTCGTCCGCGCCCCAGCCGCGGCGCGTGACGATCCGCGGGCGCGGCCCGATGTGCGGCTTGCCCCGCACCGGCCCCTGCAGGCGGGTGAGTTCCCGCTCGGTGGCCCCCTTGCTCAGCGCCGGGATCTGCAGGGCGCCGAAGCCGGTGATGTCGGTGTTGGCGGCCGAGGCCTCCCGCGCCGCGGCCGTGTGCAGACCGGTGTGCGGCGCGTCGGCCGGCGCGCCCGCGGGCGGCGCCTGGTCGCCGGGGTCGACGAGTTCCAGGCGCAGCCCCGACGGCAACGGCGGCCGCGACGGCCGCGGCTCGCCCTTACGGTCGCCCCGCGCATCGGTACGGCGGCCCCCCGCGCCCGTGCCAGCGGCGCGGACCCGTACGTCCACGCCGTCCGCATCGCCGACCCACAGCGGTGCGGTCGCCCCGCGCACCCGCCGGGCGTCCCGTTCCGCCGTGCCCGGGTCGGCGCCGTGGTCGTCGTTGTGCGTCTCGAGGTCCTGCCAGCCGGACCACTCCCCCGTCCCGGCCGACCGGGTGCGCACCTGGACCCGGCCGCGCAGTTCGCTGCCCGGGTCGCGCCAGACGACCCCGACCAGCGAGAAGTGCTCGCCTTCGGGCCGGTACAGCCCCTGCTCCGGGGCGGTGCCGAGGACGCGCTCGCCGGAGAGCGGGACGAGCGGCAGCGAGCGGGTGCTTCCGGGGACCGCGGCATCGGTGGCGCTCGGGGCGACGACAGCGGGTGCGGGCGCGGCGGACGCGGGCGGGGGCAGCGCGAGTGCGAGGGCCGCGGCGCAGGGCACGCCGATCGAGCAGACGGCGATCGACGGTGTACCGGGGGACGGTGCGCCGATGGACGAAGTCAGGAATCCACGCATGCTGACGATCCTGAACATAGTCATACAAATCTGTCCAACGGTGAACTGACGGCCCGTCGGCAACCGTTGCGCCGAACCGGTGCCCCCACCGCACGCTGTGCGCGTCCGCCCGCGCGTACCCTTTCCCGGGTGAACGCCACCGATCGCACCCCTGCCGACCTGCTGGCTTCCGCGCTCGCCGCGGACCCCGGCCGCCCGCTGGTGACCTTCTACGACGACGCCACGGGCGAACGCGTCGAACTGTCCGTGGCCACCTTCGCCAATTGGGTGGCCAAGACCGCGAACCTCCTCCAGGGCGACCTCTCCGCCGGGCCCGGTGACCGGGTCGCGCTGCTGCTGCCCGCGCACTGGCAGACGGCGGCGTGGCTGCTGGCCTGTTCGTCGGTGGGCGCGGTCGCGGACCTCGGCGGGGACCCGGCCGCCGCGGATGTCGTCGTCAGCGGGCCGGATGCGCTGGACGCGGCGCGGGCGTGCCGCGGGGAGCGGGTCGCGCTCGCGCTGCGGCCGCTGGGCGGGCGGTTCCCCCAGCCTCCCGAGGGATTCGTCGACTACGCCGTGGAAGTGCCGGGGCAGGGTGACCGGTTCATGCCGTTCGCTCCGGTGGATGCGCAGGAGGCCGCGCTGATCGTGGCCGGGCGGGAGTTCAGTGGGGCGGAGGTCGTCGAGCGGGCGTTGGCGGAGGCGCCTGCGCTGGAACTGACGGGGCCGGGGTCGAGGTTGCTGTCGGGGCTGTCGTACGACACGTGGGAGGGGGTCGCTGCGGGGTTGTACGCGCCGTTGGCCGTCGGGGGGTCGGTGGTGTTGTGCCGGCATCTGGAGCGGCTGGACGAGGAGGCGCTCGGCAAGCGGGTGGAGAGCGAGCGGGTGACTGCGGTGCGCCGCTGAGAAGGGGGGCAAGGAACTGCCGTTCCCCCGGTTGGAGCAGCAAAGGGCGCTGTCGCACCCCTTCCCCCGTCATCGTCGTAAGAGCAGGACATGACGCTCGTACGCCATGAGGGGGTGCCCCGGCCGTGACCGACTCCGCTCGCAAGGTTTCCGGTACCGGCCGGCGGCGGTGGGTGAAGGGGGCGGCGTTCGGGCTGGCCCTGCTCGTCGCGGCCGCCGCGGGGACCGGCTGGGCCGTCTACGCCAAGCTCAGTGCGAACATCACCCCGGACGAGGCGGCCGCCCGTGAACTGGCCCGGTACGAGCGGGAGCGGCCCACCGCGCTGGTGCGGGGGGCGCAGAACATCCTGCTGATCGGGTCCGACACGCGGGCCGGGGACGGGAACTCCGCGTACGGGCGGGATCTGGGCAGCGAGCGGTCGGACACGACGATCCTGCTGCATCTGGCCGCCGACCGGCGCAGCGCCACCGCCGTGTCGCTGCCGAGGGATCTGATGGTGGACATCCCCGGCTGCCGGCAGCAGGACGGCAGCCGCAGCCTGCCGGTGTTCGCGATGTTCAACCACGCGTTCCAGGTGGGCGGTTCGGCGTGCACGATCCGGACGGTCGAAAAGCTGACGGACATTCGGATCGACCATCACGTGGTCGTGGACTTCAGCGGCTTCAAGGAGATGGTGGACGCCGTCGACGGGGTGCAGGTCTGCCTGAAGGAGCCCGTCGACGACAAGGCGGCCAAGCTGAAGCTGCCCGCGGGGAAGGTCGTGCTCGACGGGGAGCAGGCGCTCGGGTATGTGCGGGCCCGCAAGTCGCTCGGCGACGGCAGCGACACCGAGCGGATGGAACGCCAGCAGCGGTTCCTCGGCGCGCTGGTCGACAAGGTGCAGAGCAACGACGTCCTGCTGAACCCGGTGAAGCTGTATCCGGTGCTGGACGCGGCGACCTCCTCGCTGACCGCCGATCCGGAACTGGCCAGTCTGCGCGGCTTGTACCAGTTGGTGCGCGGACTGCGCGGCATCCCCACCGAACGGGTGCAGTTCCTGACCGTACCGAGGGAGTCGTACGTCTACGACGCCAACCGTGACCAGCTCGTGGAGCCGGAAGCCGAGCGGCTGTTCGCACGGCTGCGGACCGACCAGCCCGTGGCGGTGGCCCGGACGACGCCGCAGGACGCGTCGGGGGCGGACGGCAAGAGCGACCCCTCGCCCGCGCCCACGTTCCGGGGGAACACCGCCGCCGAACACAGCTGCGAGTAATGCGCACATCAAGACACCGAACCTCTATCCAGGAAATGCGCCGGATTGCCCAGTTGTAGGAAGGTGGAATTTGTCACCGGCGTCGCTCGACGCTGAACTGGGCGGATAGGGTGAGCGACCCGGTGCACCTGACCGCGAGGTCCGTCCTGGGGTCGTGCACTGTTTCACCGAGACCCGAGCGCCTTGGGGGAAGGCGCCGCGTGGCCCCGACGGAGGATTCGGACAACCGTGGACGCGCAAGGCCGTGGGCGGGCGGACAACATCGACCCCGCAGATCAGTGGGTGCTCAATCCGAACACCGGCGAATACGAACTGCGACTGGGCCCTTCCGCAGCGCAGTCGTCGGTCCCCAGTCCCCGCAGACCCGCTCCCGGTGACAACGCGCGTGGGCCGCGCCGCCGTGATGACGCGGCGCCCGGCGCGGCCCGTGAGACGCGCCAGGCGCGCGGCGGTGACGTGCCGGCGCCGCGCTCGGCCCGGCGGCGGGGCGGCGAGCCGGAGACGCCGCAGGGCCGGCGGGCGGCCCGGCGGCCGGTGAAGAAGAAGTCCAAGGCGAAGAAGGTGCTGGTGTGGACCGCCGGCGGCACGGCGTTCGTACTGGTCGCCATCGGCACCGCCGGCTATCTGTACCTCAAGCACCTCGAGGGCAACGTCACCACGACGGACGTCGGCAGCGCCGCCAAGGACGGCTTCAGCAAGGACGACGCCTTCAACATCCTGATCATCGGCACCGACAAACGCACCGGCAAGGGCAACGAGGGCTACGGCGACAAGGGCAGCGTCGGGCACGCCGACACCAACATCCTGCTGCACGTCTCCAAGGACCGGACCAACGCGACCGCGCTCAGCATTCCGCGCGACCTGATCGTGAACGTGCCGGACTGCCCGACCAAGCAGCCGGACGGCAGCGAGAAGGTCATCCCCGGCACGGACAACGTGCGCTTCAACACCAGCCTGGGCCAGGACGGCCGCGACCCCGGCTGCACCATGCGCACCGTGCAGGAAGTCACCGGGATCGTGCCGGACCACTTCATGATGGTCGACTTCAACGCGGTGAAGACGCTGACGACGGCGGTCGGCGGGGTGGATGTGTGTCTCGCCCACGCGGTGAACGACAAGGACTCGCACCTGAACCTGCCCGCGGGCGAGCACAAGATCGAGGGCGAGCAGGCCCTGGCCTTCGTCCGGACCCGGCACAGCTGGGGCAACCAGGGCGACCTGGACCGGATCAAGGTGCAGCAGCAGTTCATGGCCTCGCTGATGCGCAAGATGTCCTCCAGCGACACGCTGACCAACCCGAGCAAGCTGATCGACCTCGCCGAGGCCGCCACGAAGGCGCTGACCGTCGACAAGGGCATCGGCAACGTGGGCACGCTCAAGGACATCGCGCTGGAGCTGAAGAAGGTACCGCCGAAGAACATCTCGTTCGTGACGGTGCCCGTGATCGACAACCCGGCCGACGGCGTCGTCCACAAGACCGTCATCGTCAACCAGACCACCGCTCCCCAGGTCTTCGACGCGATCAAGAACGACGTCTCCTTCACCGAGGTGAAGAAGAAGCAGAAGGCGGAGAAGGACGCGGAGGCCGCACGCCTCAAGGGCAGCCGGTCCGCGCCCTCCGACGTCCGGGTGCGGATCCTCAACGGCGGTGCCGACGCCGGCAGCGCGCAGGAGACCCTGTCCTGGCTGCAGACCAAGGAGGGCGTGCTCAAGTCCGAGAACGCGGGCAACGCGCCGGCGCCGCTGGACCGGACCACCCTTGAGTACGCGCCCGACCAGGCCGCTCAGGCACGGGAGTTGGCCCACCTGATGGGCCTGCCCGGTGCCGCGCTCAAGCCCGGCAGGAGCGTGACCAACTCCCAGGGCCTGCCGGCGATGACGCTGACCCTGGGCAAGGACTTCAAGGGCGCGGGGGTCCTCCTCACCGGTCCCTCGAAGGCACCGTCGGTCGACAAGTCGACGGCGGACAAGGTCCAGTGCGCCAGCTGAGATGAGAGCCGGGAAGGGCCCCTCCCCGGTGTGGAGAGGGGCCCTTCCGGATGTCCGGGCGGGGGCACCGCAGCCGTTCAGTGTGCGGCGGGCACCGCCGGTCGCCGTGCCGCGATGACCTTCCTGGCCAGTGACTTCGGGCTGGTCAGAAAGCCCCAGCCCCACGACATGTGCATGGTGGCCAGGGCCACCGGTATCTGCAGCCGGGCCTTCAGGGGCAGCCCCCTGCCCGCCGGGACCGAGCCCGCGACGATCGCCGCGAGATAGCCGCCGGGGACGACGAAGCCCCACGGGGTGAGCGCCGCGCCGACCACGATCCCGGCGGCGACCGCGCACACCGCCGCCGGCGGGGCGAGATAGCGCAGGTTGATGGAGCCGGAGTGGTAGCGGGCGACGACGTGCCGCCAGCGGCCGTAGTCCTTGTACTGCTTGGCGAGAGCGCGCACGCTCGGCCGCGGCCGGTACGACACCTTCAGCTCGGGCGAGAACCAGATCAGGCCGCCCGCCTCACGGATGCGGAAGTTCAGCTCCCAGTCCTGGGCGCGGATGAACTCCTCGTTGTATCCGCCCTGCTGTTCCAGGGCCTCGCGGCGGAACACACCGAGGTAGACGGTCTCGGCGGGGGCCGCCTCGCCGCCGGTGTGGAAGGCGGCGTTGCCGACACCGATCTTCGAGGTCATCGCGGCGGCGACCGCGTGCTCCCAGTCGTTCTCGCCCTCGGCGTGCATGAGGCCGCCGACGTTCTGCGCGCCGGTCTCCTCCAGGAGCCGCACGGCGGTGGCGATGTAGTTGGGCGAGAGCATGCCGTGGCCGTCGACACGCACCACGATCGGATGCCGTGAGGCCTTGATCGCCGCGTTCAGCGCGGCGGGGGTGCGGCCGGTGGGGTTCGGGACGGTGTGCACACGCGCGTCTTCGGCCACGAGCTGGGCCGCGATCTCGTCCGTGCGGTCCGTGGACGGACCGAGGGCGACGACGACCTCCATCTCGCCGGCGTACTCCTGCGCGAGGATCGCCTGGACGGCCGCGCGCAGATGCCGCTCCTCGTTGAGGACGGGCATGATCACGGAAACAGCGGGGAGCTGCACGTCGGGCTTGGCGTTCATAGGGGCCTCACGTTACCGCGAACGGGGGACACCGGTGCGCGCCGCAGGGGCGTAGGACCGGGCTGGAGATCGTATCGGCCTACGGTGCTCACGGATCCCACGTACGGCCTCGTCCGGAGGTGTCCCCTTTGGCCAGCCCGCCTCGGTCCCCTGCGCGTCCGCAGCGCCGACCGCAGCCGTCCCGCCATGTGCCGCGCCCGCCCGAGCGGCCCGTGCGGTCCGTCCGGCCGCCCCGGCCCCGGCCCCGCTGGGCCATGCGGGCGGTGACCACGCTGTCGGTGGTGGTGCTCGCCTCCGCCGGGATCGGGCACGCGGTGATGAGCAGCCTGGACGCGGGCATCGCCCGGGTCGACGCCTTCAAGGACATGAAGAACCGCCCGCGTGCGGGCCACGGCACGAACGTCCTGCTGGTCGGCACCGACGGCCGGGACCGGATCACCGAGCAGCAACGGCGGGCGTACCGGCTGGGCGGGGCGCCCTGCCACTGCACCGACACCATGATGATCGTGCACATCTCGGAGAACCGGGACCGGGCCACCGTGGTGAGCCTGCCCCGCGACTCCTACGCCGAGGTGCCCGCGCACACCGACCCGGCCACCGGACTGCCGCACGGACCGCATCCGATCAGGCTCAACGCGGCCTACGCCGAGGGCGGCCCCCAGCTGACCGTGCGCACGGTGGAGAACATGACCCATGTGAAGATCGACCACTATCTGGAGGTCGACTTCGCCAGCTTCATGAAGACCGTGGACGTCCTCGGCGGGGTCCCCGTGTGTACGACGACACCGCTGAAGGACTCCTACACCGGCCTCGACCTCGCCCCCGGCACACATACCCTCATGGGCGGTCAGGCCCTGCAGTACGTGCGGGCCCGGCACATCGACGGGGCGAGCGACCTGGGCCGGATGAAGCGGCAGCAGCAGTTCCTGGCCGAGCTGATCGACAGGGCCACCTCCTCGGGGGTGCTGCTGAACCCGATGCGGTTCCGGGACGTGACCCGGGCGGTGCTCGGCTCGGTCCGCGCCGACGTGGGGTTCGGCACCGACGAGCTGCTCGACCTCGGCCGGGCCATGCGGAACCTCTCCCCGTCCTCCTCCGAGTTCACCACCGTGCCCATCGCGCAGCTGAACTACCAGGTCAAGGGCATCGGCTCGACCCTGAAGTGGGACGAGGCCAGGACGGCCCAGCTCTTCGCGTCCCTGCGCGACGACAAGCCGCTCACCGCGGACCGCCCGCAGCACGGCCCGTCGGCTGCACCGGTCGAGGTGGATCCGCGGCAGATCCGGGTCCTGGTGGCGAACGGCACCGGCACGGCCGGCCTGGCCAAACGGGTCGACGCGGCGCTCGCGGCGACCGGCTTCGCCACCACCCACCAGCCGGTGGACGCCCCCGCCCACGTGCCGCGCACGGTCATCTCGTACGACCCCCGCTGGGACCGCTCCGCCCGCTCCCTGGCCACCGCCCTGCCCGGCGCCGAGCTGAGCCCCGTACCGGGCCAGGGGCCACTGCTGAAGGTGATCGCCGGGGCCGACTTCAAGGACGTGCGCAAGGTCCGCTTCGACGACCCGCAGCAGCCGCAGCAGAACGTGGTGCGCGGCAACGAGGTGGTGTGCTGAGCGCTCCGCCGTGCGTACAGCGGGCCGCTCCCCCTCAGTCCTGCCCAGGCCCCCTCAGTGGTCCTCAGTCCTCGTAGCCTTCGGCGGCGCGCCGCTCCCGCAGCTCGCGGATCGCGCGGCGGCGGGCCAGGCGGTGGGTGCGGCGGATCTGGGCCTCCTGGTAGCGGCGGCGGTCACGGTCGGTCTCCGCGAGCACCGGCGGCACCCGGCGCGGCTTGCCGTCGGCGTCGACGGCGGCGAAGACCAGATAGGCGGAACCGACCTGGGTGGGCGGGGTCGACTCGTTCCAGCGCTCGGCGAGGACGCGCACACCGACCTCCATGGAGGTCCGGCCGGTCCAGTTCACCTGTGCCTTCACATGGACCAGGTCGCCGACGCGGACCGGTTCCAGGAAGGCCATCTCGTCCATGGACGCGGTGACGGCGGGGCCGCCGGAGTGCCGGCCGGCCACGGCGCCCGCCGCGTCGTCGACCAGCTTCATGATCACACCGCCGTGCACCGTCCCCAGCAGGTTGGTGTCGCTGTGGGTCATGATGTGGCTGAGAGTGGTGCGCGAGGCGGAGGTCGGCTTGCCGGGGATGTCCGGTTCGATGTCCGGATCCGCGTCCGTGGCCTGGTCTGTCATGCCCTCCACCTTATGCCGAAGTGACAATCGCGGAATTTGTGTCAGCTTCGCAACAGCGGCGCTCTTATTTTCCGACAGCCCTTGTACGGCACACCGCGGCGCCCTGCACACTGGGGCGCATGAATGACTGGCCCGAGGGATGGTCCGACGACAACCGCGGCCCGCGGTACGGACGCGGCAGTGGCGGCGCGCAGCCGGAGAGCGCCCGCGTGATGCGTCAGGTGCGGCGCGGCCCGGGGGTGCCGCCCGGGCAGCGCTCGTACGGCGATCCCGGCCCGTCGGCACCGCCGTACGGGGCCGGTGTCCCGCAGCAGCCGTCGTACGTGGACGGCCGGGGATATGACGAGGGCGCCGGTTACGACAGCGGTTACAACACCGGCCAGGTCTACGGCGGCGGGCACCGCGGCGGCGGCTTCGGACCCGACGACCCGGACCCGGACACCGGCCGGTACCGGCCGCGCCCGAACTGGCGCCGCCGGATCAAGTGGACCGCGATCACCCTGGGGACCGTGCTGGTCGTCACCTCGGTCGCGACCTACTTCTGGGCCGACTCCAAGCTGCGCCGCGAGGTCGACCTGTCCACGGTCATCGACCGGCCCGCCTCGGGCTCCGGCACGAACTATCTGATCGTCGGCTCGGACAGCCGTGAGGGCATGTCCAAGGCGGACGAGAAGAAGCTGCACACGGGCAGCGCCGAGGGCAAGCGCACCGACTCGATGATGATCCTGCACGTCGGCGACAACGGCGACACGCTGGTCTCGCTGCCGCGCGACTCGAACGTGACCGTCCCGTCGTTCAAGGGGACGTCCGGCAAGACCTACCCGGCCACGGGCCGGCAGGAGAAGCTCAACGCGACCTACGCCGAGGACGGCCCGACCCTGCTGGTCCGCACGATCGAGGCCAACACCGGTCTGCACATCGACCACTATGTGGAGATCGGCTTCCAGGGCTTCGCCAGCATCGTGGACGCGGTGGGCGGCGTCGAGATCAATATCGACAAGGGCTTCAAGGACAAGTGGTCCGGCGCCGACTTCAAGGCCGGCAACCAGACCCTGAACGGCCAGCAGGCCCTCGCCTTCGTCCGCACCCGGCACGCCTTCGCCGCCTCCGACCTGCAGCGCACCAAGAACCAGCAGAAGTTCCTGTCGGCACTGGCCCACCAGGTGGCCACGCCGTCCACGGTGCTCAACCCCTTCACGTTCTACCCGGTCATGGGCGCGGGCCTGGACTCCCTGATCGTCGACAAGGACATGTCCCTGTGGGACCTGGCCTCGATGTTCTGGGCGATGAAGGGCGTCCAGGGCGGTGACGGCACGTCGTTGAACATGCCGGTCTCCGGTTCCGTCGGCGGCAACCTCGTCTGGGACAAGGCGAAGGTGAAGACGCTCGTCAACGAGCTGAACAACGACGAGAAGGTGACGGTCACCGGCAACTAGGCGGCCGGAAGCCTGTCCACGGTCACGCCCCCGGGACCACCGGCGTCATGACCGGGTAAAGCATGGGCCAAAGCACGCCTCCCATTCGCCGCATACCAGACCAGTCGGACGGTTGTACGCGCGTGGGGTTTGTCACCGCTGCGTCCAGGCGCTGAACTGTGCGCATAGTGTGTGCGATCCGGTGCGGAACTGCCGTGACATCGTGCACCGTTCGACCGACTGCACTGAGGGTCTTTGGGGGGCGACTCGTCGCGCGGCCCCGACGGAGGGCGAAGCGACCGTGGACACGCAGGACCGTGGGCGGGGGGACGGCATCGCCCCGTCGGAACACCGGGTACCGCTGCACGCCCCCCGTGCGAAGCGCACTTCACGACGTCGGCGTGCCCACGCGTGAGCCCGCCGATGTCACGGGCCGTTCGGCGTCCGCCCTGAAGCCCGGCGAGGACCGGACCGATGCAACAGGGGCTGCCTGCAGGGATGCTGAGTACCCGTCAGGACTGCCGGGACGGTGCCGTGCCTCCCGGGCAGCCCGCGAAGGCACCGAGCCGCCGAGGTGAAGCCGACGGCCGACGAAGTCACATGTGCCCTGTGACGTCCGGGCTTCCTTCTGCGTCTAACTGAACGCAGCGCCACGGGGCGGCCCTGGGCCGGCCCCGCGCTTCGGCCGGTGCCCGGCGACCGGGGCACGGTCGACAGACAACGACAGGGGCGCCGTACACCTCCGGAGGACGGTGGGCGCGCAACGAAGCCGCGGTGTAAGGGTGCCGAGGGCGGGAAGGCAGGAGATGGCACACAGCAGCGTGGACCAGGAAGGGGCGGTGCCGCGGGCTCGGCACGCCGGCGAACCCGGTGCGGAGAGCGAGGCGGAGGGCGGGCGGAGCGCCCGCAGGCGGAGCGGCGGACGCAGACGTCGTCCGGAGCCCGGATCGCCGAAGCCCAAGCGCCGGATACTGCGCTGGTCGGCGTTGACCCTGGCGGTCGTCATACTCGGCACCGCCGGCGCGGCTTACCTCTACTACGAGCACCTCAACGCCAACATCCAGAAGGACAAGCTGAACCTGGGCGACTCCGATGTGCCCGAGGCGACCCCCAACGCCGCCGGCCAGACACCGCTGAACGTCCTGCTGATCGGCTCGGACAGCCGGAACAGCGCGGCGGACGTGGCGCTCGGAGGGGCCAAGCAGGAGGCGGGCCGCCCGGGGCTCGCGGACGTACAGATGCTGGTGCACGTGTCCGCCGACCGCACCAACATGTCCGTGGTCAGCCTGCCCCGCGACACGGAGATCCCGATCCCCAGGTGCACCGACCCGCACAACGGCCACAAGTACCCGGCGCTCTCCCTCGCCATGGCGAACGAGTCGCTGGCCCGCGGCGGCCCCGGCTGCACGGTCGCCACCTGGCAGAAGCTGACCAACATCCACATCGACCACTTCATGATGGTCGACTTCTCCGGCGTGGTCGACATGGCGGACGCCATCGGCGGTGTCCCGGTGTGCGTCAAGCAGAACGTCTGGTCGCACACCTCCAGCGGTCACGGCTCGGGCCTGAAGCTGAAGAAGGGCACCACGTACGTCAAGGGCGAGCAGGCCCTGCAGTGGCTGCGCACCCGCTACGGCTTCGAGGACGGCACCGACCTCGGCCGTACCCACGCCCAGCACATGTACATGAACGCGATGGTGCGCCAGCTGCGCGAGAAGGCGACGCTGGACAACCCCGGCGCGATGCGTGACCTGGCGGAGACCGCGACGAAGGCACTCAAGGTCGACGAGGGCCTGGGGACGATCAAGAAGCTGTACGACCTGTCCGAGGAGTTCAAGCGGGTCCCCACCAAGCGCATCACGATGACGACGCTGCCGACCGTGGAGTGGTCGCAGGACAAAGACCGGCTCGTGCCCGCGCCCCAGGACGCCGACCAGCTCATCTCGATGGTCCGTGACGACACCCCGCTGGACGGACGCGGCGTGAAGAAGAAGGCCGAGGAGAAGGCGAAGACCCCCGCGGACCCGGACGGCAGGATCGCGGTGCAGGTCCGCAACGGCACCGGAACGGACGGCCAGGCCCCGGCGCAGCAGCGGGCGCTCGCGGTCGTCCAGATCCTTCAGGGCAAGGGGTTCGCCCGGGCCGCGGCGGACTCCACGCCCGCCTCGCAGGCCAAGACCACCGTCCTGTATCCCAGCGCCGATCTGGAAGGCGACGCCCAAGCGGTGGCCCAGGCGCTCGGGGTACCGCTGAAGCAGGTGCAGAAGTCGACCGACGTCTCGGGTGTCACGCTGCTCGTGGGCGCCGACTGGCGCACCGGCACCGCGTACAAGGCGCCCTCCCAGCCGACGAAGGCCCCCACGTCGGCGGCCGTGCTCCCCGGCGACCAGAAGGGCGCCTGCATGGAGGTCCAGAAGGGCTTCACCTGGTGAGCGGGGCCCGGTGAGCGGAGCCCGGTGAGCGGGGCGTACCCCCGGTGAGGGACCGCGACCCGAAGGGAGTCGCGGCCCCCGCGGCGGGCGTCACATCTTGGCGCCCGCCATCGCACGACAGGTCTCCGCACAGCGGCGACACGCCTCCGCGCAGCGCATCATCTGCTGGTCGTCGGGCATGGACATACACGCCTCGGCGCACATGTCGCACACCTTGGCGCAGACCATGCACATCTCGCCGGACATGGGCGAGCGGCGCATCATCATGTCGGCGCACATGCGGGTCGTCTCGGAGCAGTCCATCAGCGCACGCATGACCTGCATCTGCTGCTGGCCGCCCTTCTGCATGCAGGAGCTCATGGTCTCCTCGCACATGCTGTGGCAGTTCATGCACGCCTCGATGCAGTCCTGCATCTGCGGCGTGAGGGCAGGCATCGTCTGGGACTGGGTCATGGCTCCTCCTCGGAGGCGGGGACCCGGGACGGGTCCCGTGTGCTTCCGTCCTACGTCCCCACGGCATACCCCGCATGTGACCGACCGGTCGGCAGGTGTGCCCGGACAGCGGAAAGGCGCCCCGGAGGGCGCCTTCCCCGAAGAACCGTGCGGCGCCGGCCGTTACGGCAGGTTGCGGGCCATGACGATCCGCTGAACCTGATTCGTGCCCTCATAAATCTGCGTGATCTTGGCGTCGCGCATCATCCGCTCCACCGGGTAGTCGCGCGTGTAGCCGTAGCCGCCGAGCAGCTGGACGGCGTCCGTGGTGACCTCCATGGCCACGTCCGAGGCGAAGCACTTGGCGGCGGCGCCCAGGTAGGTGAGGTCGGCGTCGCCGCGCTCGGAGGCGGCGGCGGCCTGGTAGGTGAGGGCGCGGGCCGCCGAGATCTTCATCGACATGTCGGCGAGCATGAACTGGATGCCCTGGAAGTCGGCGATCGCCTTGCCGAACTGCTTGCGCTCCTGGACGTAGCCCTTGGCGTAGTCGAGGGCGCCCTGGGCGACACCGAGCGCCTGCGCGGCGATGGTGATGCGGGTGTGGTCCAGGGTCTTCATCGCGGTCGCGAAGCCGGTGCCCTCCTCGCCGATCATGCGGTCGGCGGGGATGCGGACGTTGTCGAAGTAGACCTCGCGGGTCGGGGAGCCCTTGATGCCGAGCTTCTTCTCCGGGGCGCCGAAGGACACGCCCGGGTCGGACTTCTCGACGACGAAGGCGGAGATGCCCTTGGAGCGCTTCTCCGGGTCGGTCACGGCCATGACCGTGTAGTACTCCGACACGCCGGCGTTGGTGATCCAGCGCTTGACGCCGTTGAGGATCCAGTGGTCGCCGTCGCGGACCGCCCTGGTCTTCATGCCGGCCGCGTCCGAGCCCGCCTCCGGCTCGGACAGGCAGTACGAGAACATCGCGTCGCCCTTGGCCAGCGGGGTCAGGTACTTCTTCTTCAATTCCTCGCCGCCGGAGAGGATCACCGGGAGGGAGCCCAGCTTGTTCACGGCGGGGATGAGGGAGGAGGACACGCAGGCGCGGGCCACCTCCTCGATCACGATGACCGTGGCGAGCGCGTCGGCGCCGGCGCCGCCGTACTCCTCGGGGACGTGCACCGCGTGCAGGTCGCCTGCGACGAGGGCGTCGAGGGCCTCCTGCGGGAAGCGGGCCTCCTCGTCCACCGCCGCGGCGAACGGCGCGATCTTCGCCTCGACCAGGGAACGGACGGCGTCCCGGAGCATGTCGTGCTCCTCGGACGGGCGGTACAGGTCGAAGTCAGCCGATCCGGCCACGGTCTCTCACGCTCCAAAGACGCAGTGATACTGACGCTAATTACCGTTAAGTAACTCAAATTTTAGAGGGCGGCCCGGGGGACGCCTACGTGAGCTTGGCGACAGCGGGGAAATTGCCCGGTGGACGGCCCGACTATGCTCGGCTCCGCATCACCGACGTACCCCGATCTGGAGCACATCCATGAGCCTGAAGATCACCGTGATCGGCACCGGCTACCTAGGCGCCACGCACGCCGCGGCCATGGCCGAGCTGGGATTCGAGGTGCTGGGGCTCGATGTCGTACCCGAGAAGATCGCCATGCTGGAGCGCGGCGAGACCCCGATGTACGAGCCGGGGCTGGAGGAGCTGCTGCGCAAGCACGTCCCGGGCTTCGAGGGCTCCACGGGGCGGCTGCGGTTCACCACCGACTGGGCCGAGGTCGGCGCTTTCGGCGACGTCCACTTCGTGTGTGTGAACACGCCGCAGAAGCACGGCGAGTACGCCTGCGACATGGGGTACGTCGACGCCGCGATCTCCTCGCTCGCCCCGCATCTGCACGGCCCGGCCCTGGTCGTCGGCAAGTCGACCGTGCCGGTGGGCTCCGCCGACCGGCTGGCCCGCTACCTCGCCGGGCACGCCCCGGCGGGCGGGGACGCCGAGCTGGCCTGGAACCCGGAGTTCCTGCGCGAGGGCTTCGCCGTGCAGGACACCCTGCACCCGGACCGGATCGTGGCGGGCGTGCGCAGCGAGCGGGCCGAGAAGCTGCTGCGCGAGGTGTACGCCACGCCGATCGGCGAGGGCACGCCGTTCGTCGTGACCGACTTCCCCACCGCGGAGCTGGTGAAGACGGCCGCGAACTCCTTCCTCGCCACGAAGATCTCCTTCATCAACGCGATGGCGGAGGTGTGCGAGGCCGCGGGCGGTGACGTGGCGAAGCTGGCGGAGGCCATCGGGCACGACGACCGGATCGGGGCGAAGTTCCTGCGCGCCGGGATCGGCTTCGGCGGCGGCTGTCTGCCGAAGGACATCCGGGCGTTCATGGCGCGGGCCGGCGAGCTGGGCGCGGACCAGGCGCTGACCTTCCTGCGTGAGATCGACTCCATCAACATGCGCCGGCGCGGCCAGATGGTGGAAATGACCCGGGAGGCGCTCGGCGGCGGTTCCTTCCTCGGCAAGCGGGTCGCGGTGCTCGGCGCCACGTTCAAGCCCGACTCGGACGACGTGCGTGACTCGCCGGCGCTGAACGTGGCCGGCCAGATCCACCTCCAGGGCGGCCAGGTCACCGTGTACGACCCGAAGGGCATGGAGAACGCCCGCCGGATCTTCCCCACCCTCGGGTACGCCGACTCGGCGCTGGACGCGGTCCGGGGCGCCGATGTCGTCCTGCACCTCACCGAGTGGCGGGAGTTCCGCGAGCTGGACCCGGCGGCGCTCGGCGAGGCAGCGGCGGACCGGGTGATCCTGGACGGCCGCAACACGCTCGACCCGGAGCTGTGGCGCCGGGCGGGCTGGACGTACCGGGCGATGGGCCGCCCGACGGCCTGAGGGCCTGAGGAGATGGGGCCACACGGGTGACGCCGGTTCGGCCGAGGCTCAGTCGGCCGAACCGGCGTCTTCCGCATTCTGCACCAAGGAGCTGTGCGTCACGCACCCTTCGCCCGGTAGCGCCGCATCTTCGCGCGCGCCCCGCACACCTGCATCGAGCACCAGCGGCCACGTCCGGCGGGGCTGCGGTCGTAGTAGGCCCAGTGGCAGGTCTCGGCCTCGCAGGCCTTGAGCCGCATCCAGGTGCCTTCCGTCAGGCCCTCGGCGACGGCCGCGGCAACGCGGCAGAGCAGGGGACCGCCGGGGGCGGGGGCCAGCGCCGCGGAGCCGTCCCGCTCGTCGACGGCGACGTACAGGGGGGCGCGGGACAGCAGCTCGCCGAGCGGGGTCACCGCCCGGTGCGCCGGGTGCCCGGCGTGCGCGAGCAGCACGGCCCGCAGCGACTCCCGCAGCTCCCGTGCCTCCTCGAGCCCGTCTTCGGTGATCCCGAAGCGCTCCCGGCCCGCCTCGGTGTCCAGCGTGTCCGTGCCGGCTTCGATGTCCAGCGTGTTGACCAGGGACTCGACCAGCGCGAGGGCTCCGGGAGCGGCCGATCTCTCACTCATGCTTGCGACGTTACCCCCCATGCGGGAGCATGCAGTAACCGTTACTGGTTACCCCTTGCTACGGGTAACCCTCCTGCAGGTAACCCGAGGAGGTAGTCATGGCTCTCGCCAAGCTCGACGTCGTGGTGCTGGACTGTCCCGACCCCCATGCGCTGGCCGGCTTCTACGCCGCGGTGCTGGGCGGCACGGTGGAGGCGAACTGCGACGACAGCGGCGAGTGGGTGTACCTGAAGGTGCCCGGCGGCCCGGCGCTGGCCTTCCAGGAGGCGCCGGGGCACGTGCCGCCGAAGTGGCCCTCGCCGGACGGCTCGCAGCAGTTCCATCTGGACCTGGTCGTGGAGGACCTGGACGCGGCGGAGAAGGGGGTGCTGGAGCTGGGGGCGCGCCCCCTGGACACCGAGGACCGCGAGCGGACCTTCCGTGTGTACGCCGATCCGGCGGGGCACCCGTTCTGCCTGTGCGCCTGCTGAGCCGTCCGAAGGAGGAGATCATGGCGTCCGTCGCCCGATTCCGTTCCGTCGTCCTCGACTGTCCCGATCCGCACGCGCTGGCCGCGTTCTACGCGGCGGTGGCCGGGGGCACCCCGCAGGCCGAGGACGACGACTGGGTCGTGCTGAAGGTCCCGGACGGGCCGCGGCTGGCCTTCCAGCGGGCCGAGGGGTACACCCCGCCGGAGTGGCCGCGCGCGGACCGCAACAGCCAGCAGTTCCACCTCGACTTCGACGCGGGCAAGACCTGGGCGGAGGTCGACGCGGCCCATGAGCGGGTGCTCGCGCTGGGCGCCCGGCCGCTGGATCTGGAGGACCGGGAGAAGAAGGACTTCCAGGTGTATGCCGATCCGGCCGGGCATCCGTTCTGTCTGTGCCGGATCGAGTGAGACGTCCGGGGTGGTCCGCTCAGCTCTCGCCGGCCGTGCGGTCACCATGTACGTGGGCAGGGCCGAGGGCTACAACGACTACCCCACCCTGGACGGTCAGGCGGCGCCGTTGTCGAGTGACTCGATGGTGGCGTTGGAGGGCGCGCGCGTGGCCTGAAGGCCGCGGGCCACGTCCTCCGCCGCGCCCAGCACCCGCACCGCGTTCTGCCAGGTCAGCTTGGCCAGGTCGGCCTTGGACCAGCCGCGGTCCAGCAGTTCGGCGAGCAGGTTCGGGTAGCCGGAGACGTCGCTGAGGCCGTCCGGGGTGAACGCGGTGCCGTCGTAGTCGCCGCCGATGCCCAGGTGGTCGATGCCGGCCACCTCGCGCATGTGGTCCAGATGGTCCGCGATCGTGGACACCGTGGCGACCGGGCGCGGGCTGCGCTCCTCGAAGGCACGGTGCAGTCTCATCGCCTCGGCGCCGGTGTCCAGGTGGTGGAAGCCGTGGGCGCGCAGGTTCTCGTCGGCCGCGGCTGTCCAGTCCACGGCCGCCTGGAGCACGAACTTCGGCACGAACGTCACCATCGCCACCCCGCCGTTGGCGGGCAGCCGCTCCAGGACGTCGTCGGGGATGTTGCGCGGGTGGTCGCAGACCGCGCGGGACGAGGAGTGCGAGAAGACCACCGGCGCGGAGGTCGCGTCCAGCGCGTCCCGCATCGTCGTCGCCGCCACGTGCGAGAGGTCGACCAGCATGCCGAGCCGGTTCATCTCGCGGACGACCTCGCGGCCGAAGGCGGTCAGGCCGCCGGCCTTCGGCTCGTCGGTCGCGGAGTCCGCCCAGTCCACATTGGAGTTGTGGGTGAGCGTCATGTAGCGCACGCCCAGCGCGTACAGGCCGCGCAGGGTGCCGAGCGAGTTGGCGATGGAGTGGCCGCCCTCGGCGCCCATCAGGGAGGCGATACGGCCGTCCCGGCGCGCCGCCGCCATGTCACCGGCGGTCAGCGCGGGCGCCAGATCCGCCGGGTAGCGGGCCAGCAGCTGCCGTACGCAGTCGATCTGCTCCAGCGTCGCCGCCACCGGCTCCGGCTGCTCGCAGGGCACGTACACCGACCAGTACTGGGCCCCGACCCCGCCCTCGCGCAGCCGCGGGAGGTCGGTGTGCAGATGCGCGTTCTGGCGGCCGGCGATGTCCAGCTTGTCCAGGTCGTAGCCGGCCTTCTTGCGCAGCGCCCACGGCAGGTCGTTGTGGCCGTCGACGACCGGGAACTCACGCAGCAGCGCGCGGGCCTCGTCCAGGGAGGTCATCCGCGTCACTTCCCGAAGCCGAAGTGGCCCTGGCCCTCGACCTTGGAGCGCAGCCGCTTGCCCTTCTCGGTGGCCTGGTCGTTGAGGTCCTGCTGGAAGTCGCGCATCTTGTGCAGCAGGTCCTCGTCGTGCGCGGCGAGCATGCGGGCCGCGAGGAGACCGGCGTTGCGGGCGCCGGCGACGGAGACGGTGGCGACGGGCACGCCGGCCGGCATCTGCACGATCGACAGCAGGGAGTCCATGCCGTCGAGGTACTTCAGCGGCACGGGCACGCCGATGACCGGAAGCGGGGTGACGGAGGCGAGCATGCCCGGCAGGTGGGCGGCGCCCCCGGCACCGGCGATGATCACCTTCAGGCCGCGGTCGGCGGCCTGCTCGCCGTACGTGATCATCTCGCGGGGCATGCGGTGCGCGGAGACGACGTCGACCTCGTAGGCGATCTCGAACTCGTCCAGGGCCTTGGCGGCGGCCTCCATGACGGGCCAGTCGCTGTCCGACCCCATGACGATGCCAACAACAGGGCTCATTCGGTGATCGTGCCTCTCAGGTAGCCGGCTGCGTGACGGGCGCGCTCCAGCACGTCGTCCAGGTCGTCGCCGTAGGTGTTGACGTGTCCGACCTTGCGGCCGGGCTTCACGTCCTTGCCGTACATGTGGATCTTGAGCTTGGGGTCACGGGCCATGCAGTGCAAGTACGCGGAGTACATGTCCGGGTAGTCGCCGCCGAGGACGTTGACCATGACCGTCCACCTGGCGCGCGGGCGCGGGTCGCCGAGCGGGAGGTCGAGGACCGCCCGGACGTGGTTGGCGAACTGCGAGGTGATCGCGCCGTCCTGGGTCCAGTGGCCGGAGTTGTGCGGGCGCATCGCCAGTTCGTTGACGAGGATGCGGCCGTCGCGGGTCTGGAACAGCTCCACGGCGAGGTGCCCGACGACGTCCAGCTCCTTGGCGATGGTCAGCGCCATCCGCTCGGCCTGCAGCGCGAGGGAATCGTCCAGGTCCGGGGCGGGGGCGATGACCGTGTCGCAGACCCCCTTGACCTGCTGCGACTCCACCACCGGGTAGGCGACGGCCTGGCCGTGCGGGGAGCGTACGACGTTGGCGGCCAGCTCGCGGACGTAGTCGACCTTCTCCTCGGCGAGGACCGGGACGCCGGCCCGGAACGGGTCGGAGGCCTCCTCGGCGGTCTCCACCACCCACACGCCCTTGCCGTCGTAGCCGCCGCGGACGGTCTTGAGGACGACCGGGAAGCCGTCCCCTTCCGCCGCGAACCGGACCACGTCCTCCGGATCGGTGACGATCCGGTGCCGTGGGCACGGGATGCCGATCGCGTCGAGCTTCGCGCGCATCACGCCCTTGTCCTGGGCGTGCACCAGCGCGTCGGGCCCCGGACGCACGGGGATGCCGTCCGCCTGCAGGGCCCTGAGGTGCTCGGTGGGTACATGTTCGTGATCGAAGGTGATCACGTCGCAACCGCGCGCGAACTCACGCAGCGTGTCCAGGTCGCGATAGTCGCCGATGACGACATCGCTCACGACCTGCGCCGCCGAGTCCAGAGGGGTGTCACTGAGAAGCTTGAACCTGATGCCCAACGGGATGCCCGCCTCGTGCGTCATACGCGCGAGCTGCCCCCCGCCGACCATGCCGACTACCGGGAACGTCACGCCTCTAGCGTATCGGCCACGGCGGGGCGGCCGGATCGCGTCCCTCTCACGGTCTCTTACCGGTAGCTTTCCGGCCTCTTTCCGACCTGTTTCCGAGCTGTGGCCCGGTGCGGAGGCATCGGCGAGCGCACCTGGATAGCATGGCTGGGCTGACGAAACCTACCGACGGGAGCTGCACAGCCATGGAACCTCGTTCCTCGGGGCTGCAACGGCTCGTACGCGAGGTGGCCAAGTTCGGCACCGTCGGCGTTGCGGGCATCTTCGTCAACCTCGGCGTCTTCAACCTCGTCCGGCACGTCTCCGACCTGCCGGTGGTGCGCGCGAGCATCATCGCGACGGTGGTCGCGATCGCGTTCAACTACGTCGGCTTCCGTTACTGGACGTACCGGGACCGCGACAAGGGCGGCCGCACCAAGGAACTCACGCTGTTCCTGTTCTTCAGCGCGATCGGCCTGGTGATCGAGAACGGCGTGCTGTACGCGGCGACCTACGGGTTCGGCTGGGACAGCCCGCTGCAGAGCAACGTCTTCAAGTTCGTCGGCATCGGCGTCGCGACCCTGTTCCGTTTCTGGTCGTACCGCACGTGGGTGTTCCGCGTGCAGCCGACGAAGGAGGCGGAGTCGATCCTGGTGGCCGAGTCGAAGAAGCCCCACCCCGAGCCGGAGCCGAAGTCGCAGCGGGTTCCGTGACCCCGTTCAGCGGACCGTCGGCCGGTCCTCCTCCGGCTTGCGGGCCGGCGGGGTACGCGACAGGAACAGACCGAACACCGGCGGCTGGGCCTGGAGCAGCTCCAGACGGCCGCCGTCGGCCTCCGCGAGGTCGCGGGCGACGGCCAGGCCGATCCCCGTGGAGTTCCGTCCGCTGATCGTCCGCTCGAAGATCCGCGCGCCCAGGTCGGCCGGGACGCCGGGGCCCTCGTCGGTGACCTCGACCACGGCCTGGTTGCCGGTGACCCGGGTGCGCAGCGCGACCGTGCCGCCGCCGTGCATGAGGGAGTTCTCGATCAGTGCCGCCAGCACCTGGGCGACCGCTCCCGGCGTGCCGACGGCCTGCAGATGCCGCTTGCCGGAGCTGACGATGGCCCGGCCGGCGCTGCGGTAGGCGGGCCGCCACTCGGCGAGCTGCTGCTGGATGACCTCGTCCAGGTCGAAGGTGACGGCGGAGCCGGTACGCGGGTCGCGGGAGTTGGTCAGCAGCCGCTCGACCACGTCCGTGAGCCGCTCGACCTGGGTGAGCGCGACGTTCGCCTCTTCCTTCACGGTGTCCGGGTCGTCGGTGAGGGTGATCTCCTCCAGCCGCATGGACAGCGCGGTCAGCGGGGTGCGCAGCTGGTGGGAGGCGTCCGCCGCGAGACGCCGCTCGGCGGTCAGCATCCGCCCGATCCGCTCGGCGGAGGAGTCCAGCACATCGGCGACCCGGTCCAGCTCGGGGACGCCGTACCGCTTGTGCCGCGGGCGCGGGTCGCCGGAGCCGAGCCGTTCGGCGGTCTCGGCGAGGTCGGTCAGCGGGGAGGCGAGCCGGTTGGCCTGCCGTACGGCGAGCAGGACGGCGGCGACGACCGCGAGCAGCGCCACCAGCGCGATGATCAGCAGGGTCCGGCCGACCTCGCGGGTCACCGAGGAGCGGGGCTCCTGCACGGTGACCTGCTCGCCCTCCTCGCCCGTCTGCGAGGCGGTGATGACGTCGCCCCGCGGCTGGGTGCCGATCTCTATCGGCGGCCTGCCGGGCATGCGGATCACCGCGTACTGGTCCTTGCTGACCGGGTTGCGCAGCACGTTCGCGTTGACGTTCTCGACGGCGAGGATCCGGCTGTCCACGATGCTGGCCAGCCGCACCGCCTCGGACTCCACCCGCTCCTGGGCGCTGTTGCTGATCGTGCGGGTCTCGACGATCACCAGGGAGATGCCGAAGACGGCGATCACCACGAGGACGACGGCGAGGGTGGACTGGATGAGACGTCGGCGCATGTTCCGTTACCTGGGTGATCGCCGGGCGCCCCGGGCGGGCCCCCGGGGCGGGGCTCAGCTCTTCTCGAAGCGGAAGCCCACGCCTCGTACGGTGGCGATGTAGCGCGGGTTCGCCGCGTCGTCGCCGAGCTTCTTGCGCAGCCAGGAGATGTGCATGTCCAGGGTCTTGGTGGACGACCACCAGGTGGTGTCCCAGACCTCGCGCATCAGCTGGTCGCGGGTGACGACCCGGCCGGCGTCCCGCACCAGCACCCGCAGCAGGTCGAACTCCTTGGCGGTGAGCTGCAGTTCCTCGTCGCCCATCCATGCCCGGTGCGACTCGACGTCGATCCGCACCCCGTGCGTGGCCGGCGGCTGCTGCGGCTCGGCGGCACCGCGCCGGAGCAGCGCCCGCACCCGGGCGAGCAGTTCGGCGAGGCGGAAGGGCTTGGTGACGTAGTCGTCGGCGCCCGCGTCCAGGCCGACGACGGTGTCCACCTCGTCGGCCCGCGCGGTCAGGATGAGGATCGGCACGGTGTGGCCGTCGGCCCGCAGCCGGCGGGCGACCTCCAGGCCGTCCATGCCCGGCAGGCCCAGGTCCAGTACGACCAGATCGACGCCGCCCTGCATTCCGGCGTCGAGCGCGGTGGGTCCGTCCTCGCGCACCTCGACCTCGTAACCTTCCCGGCGCAGGGCGCGGGCCAGCGGCTCCGAGATGGACGCGTCGTCCTCGGCGAGCAGTACACGGGTCATGGAGTGATGGTAGACCGCCCGCGCAGGGTGCTGGGGTGTGATCGCTTGCACGGACTCTTACCTTCGTACGCTGCTGGTACGAACCATTGCTCCGGGGATGCGATCGTAGGAGAGACCTTCGAATCCGGTTCTGCGGTTCCCCCGACACCTGTGATCCGCGTCTCAAGTCCTTCCATATCCGGCAGTGTCCTGCCGTATGGTGACCTGAACGCCTGTAGTACACCGGGGACCTTTGGCGAGCACGTGACGCTGAGGGTCTCTTTTGTGTGCGGGCTGATCAAGATCAGCCTTGAAAGGAATGACCTCTGGCCGGGCTCCGGACGCATCGTCGCGTCGGGGCGTGGATCCCGGTGGTCGTCGTCCGCCGCTTCCGCGATCCGGGAACGGGCTCCCCCTGGGCGTTGGGGGTGGACGGCCGACCCCGCCGGTGCCGGCCGCACCCCACCGGGCGCGCAACGCTCCAGCAGCGCGTCCCGACCAGCAAGGAACGACCATGGCGTCCAGCCTGACGAAGGACTCGGTCCGCCCGGGCACCCCCGGTTCCGAGAAGACCTTCTTCGGCCACCCCCGCGGCCTGTCCACTCTCTTCATGACCGAGATGTGGGAGCGTTTCTCCTACTACGGCATGAGGGCCCTGCTCCCGCTGTACCTGGTGGCGCCGGGCGGCCTGCACATGAACGCGGGCACGGCGACCGCGATCTACTCGGTGTACGTGTCGCTCGTGTACCTGCTCACCCTCCCCGGCGGCTGGGTCGCGGACCGCTTCCTCGGCCCCCGCAAGACGGTCGCCGTCGCGGGCATGATCATCATGCTCGGCCACCTGTGCCTCGCGCTGCCCGTGACCGCCAGCTTCTTCGTCGGCCTGGGTCTCGTCGCCATCGGTTCGGGTCTGCTGAAGGCCAACATCTCCACGATGGTCGGCCACCTCTACAAGGGCCCGGAGGACCCGCGCCGGGACGGTGGCTTCACCATCTTCTACATCGGCATCAACGCCGGTGCCTTCGTCGCACCGCTGGTCATCGGCACCGTCGGTGAGAACGTCAACTGGCACCTGGGCTTCGCCCTTGCCGCGCTCGGCATGGCGCTGGGTCTGGCCCAGTACCTGCTGGGCGGCCGCCACCTGAGCGCGAAGAGCAGCGAGGTCCCCACCCCGCTGTCGCCCGCGGAGAAGTCCGCCACCCTGCGCAAGGGCCTGATCTGGCTGGCGCTCGCCGCGGTCTTCTACGGCGTCGTCGGTGGCACCGGTCACTTCACCCTGAACTGGGCGCTGATCCCGCTCACCATCATCGGTCTGGTCGTGCCGATCCTGGTCATCTCACGGATGCTGCGCGACAAGGACCTGGACTCGGGCGAGAAGTCGAAGGTGCGGGCGTACATCTGGTTCTTCGTCGCCGCCGCCGTCTTCTGGATGATCTACGACCAGGGCGGTTCGACCCTGTCGCTCTTCGCGAGCAGCTCGGCCAACAACTCGGTCCTCGGCTGGAACTTCCCGGTCTCCTGGTACCAGTCGGTCAACCCGGTCATGATCATGGCGCTGGCGCCGGTCTTCGCCTGGCTGTGGCTGTGGCTGAACCGGCGCGGCCAGGAGCCGAGCACCATCGTGAAGTTCGCCTCCGGCCTGGCCCTGATCGGTGTGTCCTTCTTCGTCTTCCTCGCCCCGCTGTCCATCGCCGACGGCGGTCACAAGGCCGCCGCGCTGTGGATCGTCGCGATCTACTTCGTGCAGACGATCGGTGAGCTGACGCTGTCGCCGGTGGGTCTGTCCGTGACGACGAAGATGGCGCCGAAGAAGTACGCCTCGCAGATGATGGGCGTCTGGTTCCTCGCGGTCACCGCGGGCGACTCGATCACCGCGCTGCTGTCGAACCCGGCCGTCGGTGGGATCAACCTCGACAAGATGGGCTTCGTCGCCCTGGAGGCGGTGCTCGCCGTGCTCGCCGGTGTGGCGGTGTGGATGTACCGCAAGAAGGTCAACAAGCTCATGGGCGACGTTCGCTGACGTCCCCCGCTGAAGAGGGCCACCGCATCTCCGGATGCGGTGGCCCTCTTTCGTTCGTCCGGAACTAGCGTGTCCTTCGTCCCGGCATGAACGTGAACACCGCGCCGCCCAGCAGGATCGCCGTGCCCGCCACCAGGCCCAGTGCCTTCAGGGCGCCGTGGTCGCTCGCGCCGGTTTCGGCGAGGCCGCCGGAGCCGCCGCTGCCGCCGGTCGAGGAGGTGCCCCCTGACGTCGACGTGCCTCCGGACGAGCCGCCCGGCTGCCGGCTGGTGTCCAGGGTGAGCGAGACCTCGGTCCTGGTCGGTGTGCACGTCGTGGTCGTGCCGAGCGCCTTGATCGTCAGGATGCCCGGGGACAGCGTCGAACTGCCGCTCGCGCCGGGCTTGTAGGTGCCGGTGAGGTCGGGGATCTCGATCGGGTCGCCGGACTTGATGGGGCCGGCGTTCGCCGGGCCCTCCACATGCACGGTGCCCTTGTCGGCGCCGCCCAGCACCACCTCCATGGACGGCTTCACGGAGTCCTTCGGGATGTCGGCGGGGCTGTTCATCACCGACTTCTTGAACTGCACGGTGAGGCCGAAGCTCCCGCCGCTCTTCCTCGCGTTGATCTGCACCGGCGAGGTCGCGTTCTTGTCGCCGATCGGGGTCTTGCAGGCGTAGGGGATCTGCACCTCCTTGCCGGTGAAGTCGCTCTGGCCGCTGCCGCCGGTCGCGGTGGCCGTGGGGGTGGCCGACCGGGTGGGGGTGCTCGACTGCGTCGGTGTCGCCGACCGGGTCGGCGTGCTGCTCGACGTGCCGCCACCACCCGTCACCTGGATCGTCGCCGCCTTCTGCACGGTCTCCTTCGGTGTGCACTTGGTGTCCGTCGACATCGCGTTGACGGTGTACGCGTCCGGCGTCAGCGTCACCGCACCGGCCGCCGTCAGCTTCAGGCTGCCCTTCATGTCGGACAGGACCATGTCACCGCCCTTGGGGATCGCGGGGTTCGTGCGCGTCCCCTGCATCGCGATGCCGGCGGTCTGCGCGCCGGCCGCCTTCAGCACGCCGGACGGCTGGACCGAGTTGGCGGGCAGGTCGATGATGTCGGGGTTCTTGGACGCGGCCTGGACGAACTTCCACACGACGTCCACCGTGTCACCGACCTTCGCCGTGGCCGGCGCGGTGATCTCGACCTTCGTGGTGCCGTCGACGGGGCTGATGCCCGCCGGCGGCACACAGTGGGTGGCGTACGACACCTCGGCCGCCTGCGCGGGGCTCGCGGCGAGGCCCAGCAGGACGCCCGCACCGCTCAGCGCCAGCGCGGCGCCCGCGGCCGTCCCTCTCCTTCGGATGCTCACGTGGGTCCCTTCGTGGTGGGAGTCGTAGGACTCGACGGGCTGTCGGTGTGCGGTGCGGAGAGCCGGCCGGCCGGGTCGCCCGGGACGGAGTCCGGGGTGAACCACGGCAGGGTCGGGTTCGTGGGGGGCGGCGGTTCGGGGCTGCGGAAGCGCGGCAGCGACAGCGGCAGCGACAGCCACGGGGCGGGCCGGGGCAGCAGCCTGTGGCCGCCGCTGCGGGAACCGCCCGGGCGGCGCGGCCGTACCCGGTTCACCACGGCCATGCCGATACGGAACAGCGCGGCCGGGACCACCAGGCAGAGCAGGATCCAGAACAGCGTCACGCCCCAGGGGCGGCCCACGCCCCACGGCTGTTCGGCGAGGACCTTGCCGTCGTACTTGAGGGACACGGTGTAGTCGCCGTGCGCTCCGGCGGACAGCTCGACCGGCAGCCGGACCTCGGCGCGTCTGCCGGGCGCCAGGGTGCCGTGCCACTGCCGGTCGTCCCACTGCGGGGCGAAGACGCCGTGTGCGGAGCCGACCTGGAAGACGGGGTCCTTGATCGGGCTCGTGCCGGTGTTGCCGACGGTGAAGACCAGGGTGCGGCTCGGTGGCGCCCCGAACCAGGTGAGCGGACCGCTCGACCCGGTCAGCCGGGTGTCGGACAGCACCGCCAGCCGGCCCCCGGCCTGGTCGGCGGGCAGCGGGGCGACGGGGTGCCCGGCGACCCGCAGGACGGCGTCCGCCTGCGCCTCGGCGCCGGTGACGGTGGCCACGTGCACCACGCAGGGGCAGGGTACGGGCGGTTCGGCGACCGGGAGTTTCCGGCTGAAGCGGCCCCGGGCGTCGGTGGTCACGGCGCGGCCGTCGCCGTTGGCGCAGGAGTTGGTGCCGCCGATGACACCCCGGGACGGTGTGGCCTGTCCACACACCAACAGCATCAGCAACGTGTGCGACCGCCAGCCACTACCGCTGACGGTGACCGCTCCCCCGGCACCCCCCTGCGACGCGGACAACGTCACCACCGGCCCGTCCGCGGCGACCGCCCACCCGGAGAACGGCACCACGAGCAGCGCGAGCACCACCGCCGGCACCGACAGCCGCAGAGCCCGTACCTTCCCGCTCACTTCACCACCCCTTCCGCCGCCGCACCACCACAAGGCCTGCCCTCGGCCCCACCGCTCCTCCTGCTCATCGGAGCACCGGGCGCCGCGAGTTCGGCCGATGGGTGGTCGGCAGCCGGGCGGCCGGTCGCCGGCGCACCGCCCCGCACCGGACGGGCCGGCGGCGGACCGGCAGGCGGCGGGGCCCCGGCCGTCGGGCCACCGGTCGGCATGTGGTCGGCCGACGGGCCGAGAGGCACCGAGCCACCAGCCGTCTGGCAACCAGCAGCCAAGCCCCCACCCGGCGGACCGGCAGGCGGCGGGGCCCCGGCCGTCGGGCCACCGGTCGGCAAGCCGTCAAGCGGCGGGCCGAGGAGTGCCGAGCCGCCGGGCGCCGGGCGGTCGGGCGCCGGGCGGTCGGGCGTCGGGCGGTCGGGCGTCGAGGCCGCGGCTGCCAGATCGTCCGGCGCCGGGGCGCCGGGGGCCGAGTCGCCGGACGGCGTACGGCGGCGGTGTCGGTGTGCGGCGAGCAGGGCGCCCGTGGTCAGCAGCAGGGAGCCGGCCGTGATCGCCGGCGTCGGCCACGGCAGGAAGTGTGCCGTCGCGGTCGCCGTGTCATGGGCTCCGCCCGGGGCCGTCACCGTCAGGCGTACGCCGACGGCGTCCAGCGCGGGCCGGTCGGGCCAGGGCTCGGTGAGCTTCAGGCGTGCACCGGGGCGCAGGCGGACGGGGAGAGTGCGGGGTGCGCGGTCCAGGACCCGGCCGAGGATGCCGTCGGCACGCACGGCGACCCTCGGCACGAGGACGGTCGTACCGCGGTTGACCAACTCGTACGTGATGCGGTCGGCGCGCACGGCGAGGTGCTCGACGGTCAGCGCGGCGAGCGCGGGGCCGCCCACGCGCAGCCGGACCGGGACGGTCGCCGTATGCCCCCGCGTGTCCCGTGCGACGACGGTACCGGAGCGGTCGCCGGGCGCCGCCCCGGCCGGCACGGTCACCGTGAAGGGCACGTCGGCGCGGGTGCGGGCCGGGACGCGTATCCCCTTCCCGGCCTTCTCGGCGAAGACGGTCCGCGGACCGGTGCCGGACAGCCGTACGACGACCGGCGCCCGTCCGGGATTGGTGACGGACACCGTGTCCTGCAGGACCGTCCCGGGCGTGCCCTCGGCGTAGAAGGACGGGCGGCCACCGCCGGCGGGCGCGACGGACCAGCCCACGGCGGCCGAGGCACGGGGCGCGGCGCACAGGCACAGGGCCGCGGGCAGGACGGCACCGGCCTGGAACAAGGTGCGGGCGCGGGCGGCGGACGGCATGGGCGGCTCCAGCGGGGCCTGGGGTGCGGTGGGTCCTCGGTCCGGCGAGGCGTGCGCTCGTCGGGGCGGGGCTCGGCGCAGCCTGGATTCAGCGGGTCTCGGTTCGGCGGGCGTGGAGGGCGCGATGCTGAGCTGTGCAAGGCCGGGGCCGGCGAAGCCCGGCTCCGGCGTCGGCGGCCCGGAGGCCACCGGCGTACGTGCCGTCGGCCCCGCACCTCAACGCCGCACCGTCTGCCCTCGTCGGGTCACCCACAGCACCCCCGCCGCGCCGGCGAGGAGCACCGTGCCGCCGAGTGTGCCCAGGGCGAGGGCGGAGTCCTCGGGGCCGGTCTGCGGGAGCTGTCCGCCGGAGGAGGAGCCACCCGAGGAGCCACCGGAAGCCGAGGACGGAGAAGACGACGAGGACGAGGAGCCGCCGGCTGCGGTCACGTCCAGGGTCAGGCCGGGTCCGGGGCTGTTCGTCGGCGTGCAGGTGGTCGTCGTATCGAGCGCCTTGATGACGAGCGTGCCCGGCGTGAAGGTGACCTTGCCGGTCTTCTTCGGCGTGTACGTGCCGCTCAGGTCGCTGATCCTGATGGGCGTGTCGGCGGGGATCGCGGCCGCGTTCGGGGGCCCGCTGACCGCAAGTGTGCCGCTGTCGGCGCCGCCCAGCCTGATGGTGGCGCTCGGGCTCATCGCGCCCTTGCCCAGCTCGACCGGGCTGGAGGAGACACCCTTCTGCCAGCTCATGGTGATCTTGTAGCCGCTGCCGCTCCTGACGCCCGTGATGTCGATGGGCGAGACGGCGCTCTTGACGCCGATCGGGGTGTGACAGCGGTAGTCGACATCGACGACGTCGGCGTGCGCGGCCGGCGCGGACAGCAGCACCGCCGAGCCGGCCAGGGCCGCGGCGGACGCGAGCGCGGCGGTGCGTTTCGGGTACGACACGGTCGGTCCACCCCATTCATTGCCGATGACAGTTCCCGGCAGCATTCCTGACGGGACATCAGATTCGGCCGTCAAGGTACGCCCGGCGCCGTGAGGAGGGAAGACGCATCACACGCCGGAGTTGTGGCGATCCGGCGTGTGTGACGGGTGGCTGGAGTGGAGGGTGGGCCCGGACCTCACGGCCTTCCGGGCCCCCGGCCTCACGTCCTGCGCAGCACCTCCGGCAGACCGCAGCGCCGCAGCACCTCGGGCACGGCGACGGTGCCGTCGGGCCGCTGGTGCTGTTCCAGCAGGGCCGGCACCAGACGGCTGGTGGCCAGGCCCGACGCATTCAGGATGTGGACGTACGCCGTTCTGCCGCCGTCGGCCGGGCGGTACCGGATGCCGCCGCGCCGGGCCTGGTAGTCGCGGGCGTTCGGCACCGAGCCGACCTCCGCGTAGGCGCCCAGGCTGGGCAGCCAGACTCGACGTCGTACGTGCTCGCCCGGGCGGAGCCGGTATCCCCGGCGGCGAGCCGGGTGACCCGGTAGTGCAGGCCCAGGCCGGCGACCAGCTCCTCCGCCCGGCCGAGCAGTTCGCGCCGGGCCGCCCCCGAGTCGGCGGGCCGGGCGAGCTGGAACAGTTCGACCTTGTTGAACTGGTGGCCGCGCAGGGTGCCCCGCTCGGCGGTGCGGTGTCCGCCGGCCTCCTTGCGGTAACAGGGCGTGCAGGAGACGTACTTGAGGGGCAGCTCGCGCTCGTCCAGGGTCTCGCCGTGGTGCAGTGCGGCGAGCGCGGTCTCGGCGGTGGGCAGCAGGAACCGCTCGGCACGGCCGTCGGGCGCGCGGTCCGTGACGAAGACGTCGTCGGCGAACTCGGGGAACCGGCCCGCCGTGCAGCCGGCCTGCCGTACCCGGCGGAAACCGGATTTCCACGCGCCGCGTGCGGACGGCACCCGAGGGGCCGCTTCCGGGAACCCGACGGCCTGCGCCCGGAACCCGATGGCCTAGGCCGGTGCGCCCAGCTCCGCCCATACCGTCTTGCCCGGCCGGCCCGCTGCGCGGACGACGCCCCAGTCCAGGCACAGCCGCTGCACGATGAACATGCCGTGACCGCCGGGGCGGCCGGCGCGGTGCGGGGTGCGGGGCGCCGGCTGGCCGGTGCCGCGGTCCGACACCTCCACCCGGATCACCTTGTTGTCGCAGGCCAGGAGCAGGTCGTCGGGCCCCTCGGCGTGCAGGCAGGCATTGGTGACCAGTTCGGAGACGACGAGCAGCACGTCCTCGGCGGCGGCCCGCTGGTCGGCGCCGGCGGCGGGCAGCCAGCCCCACGCGTACAGCGCCTGGCGGGCGAAGTCGCGGGCGAGCGGGACGACCCCGCTCTCGCCGCGCAGGCCGAGTCTGCGGACCTGCGGTCCGCCGGTGCCCCGAGTGCCGCCGGCAGCTCCGGACGGCGCGGCTGCCCCCGTGGGCACGCCTGTGGTCGGCGCGCCCCCTTCGGACGCCCCGGAAGCGCCGCTGGGCTCCGGGCCGCGGTCGCCCGGCGAGTAAGGCCGGGTGGTGCTCATCAGCGCTTCACCTCACCGATTCACCGGTTCACGATTCAAAAGGCCGGTCCGTGCCGGCCGGTCCGTAGGTCGTCCGCCCGTCATCCGCCCGGCGTCCGGCCGCCGCCCGCGCGGGGTGTCCTGCTCGCCCGTCCGTCGCACGTACGTCCCGTCCAGTCGTTTCGCCGGTCCCGGGGCGGTCCGGGGGCCGGCGGTCGTCGGGGGTCTCCCGCTTCTCCTGCCCTCTCCTGCCCGGCCGATCCGGCACGACACCCCTGTCTTCGGCGTGACGAACGCAACGCCCGGGGGCCGGCGGCACACGGGAGGGCGGGGACGGCGGGCTCAGTCGGCGCCGTCGACCAGGGCCGCCTCCACGGAGTCATGGACGGTGAAGACCGCCTCGGCACCGGTGATCTCGAAGACGCGGGCGACCACCGGCTGCATCCCGGCCAGATGGACCCCGCCGCCGGCGGCCTCCGCCTTCAGCCGGGCGCCGAGCAGGACGTTCAGGCCCGTGGAGTCGCAGAACTCCAGGCGCGAGCAGTCCACGACGAGGCGCGAGAAGCCCTTGTCCAGAAGGTCGTCGAGGGGCTCACGCAAAAGATCGGCGGTGTGGTGGTCGAGTTCACCCGCCGGTGTCACAACGGCGCTGGAGCCCTCTTCCCGAACCTCCACCAGAAGTCGGCCCGACTGTGCGCTGCCGACCGTCCCGTGGTCCATGCCGTCTCTTCTCCCGAGGTCGTGGACGCTGACTGCTCTGGAACATTACGCCTTCCCTGCGCACTCCGGCACCCGAAGAACCTCACAGAAACGGACATACCTGAACAGAACGCACTTGCGATCGTCCTGGTGAAGCGGGTAGGGCTAGTAAGGACACCTGCCCCTACACGTGGCTTTGGAGGCGCCGCCCACCGCAGTGCACGCACTGGCTTCGGCAGCCATATGCCGAGAACGATGGAGGACACCATGTCACCCCGGCTCGACGCATCGCATACCCCGATCGCGACGTCGACACCCCCACCGGAACAACTGGATCATCCCATCGACGCCCTCGACGCCTTCGAGGGACTCCCGGAGATCCCCCCGTACGACGAGATCGGCCCGGTCGACGCGCGGGCCTTGTCCAAGACCCTCTTCGAGCGCCTGGAGTCGCTGGAGGAAGGGACGCACGAATACTCGTACGTCCGCAACACCCTCGTCGAGCTGAATCTCGCGCTCGTCAAGTTCGCCGCCTCCCGCTTCCGCTCCCGCAGCGAGCCGATGGAGGACATCATCCAGGTCGGCACCATCGGCCTGATCAAGGCGATCGACCGCTTCGAACTCGCTCGCGGCGTGGAGTTCCCCACCTTCGCGATGCCGACCATCATCGGCGAGATCAAGCGTTTCTTCCGTGACACCTCGTGGTCCGTGCGCGTGCCGCGCAGACTGCAGGAGCTGCGCCTGGACCTGGCCAAGGCCGGGGACGAGCTGGCCCAGCGGCTGGACCGCGCGCCGACGGTCACGGAACTGGCCGAGCAGCTCGGCATCTCCAACGACCAGGTCGTCGAGGGCATGGCCGCCTCGAACGCCTACACCGCCTCCTCGCTGGACGCCCAGCCCGAGGAGGACGAGACCGAGGGCGCGCTCGCGGACCGCATCGGGTACGAGGACCACGGGCTGGAGGGTATCGAGTACATCGAGTCCCTCAAGCCGCTGATCGCCGAACTCCCGCAACGGGACCGGAAGATCCTCTCCCTGCGTTTCGTGGCGAACATGACCCAGTCGGAGATCGGCGAGGAGCTCGGCATCTCCCAGATGCACGTCTCCCGGCTGCTGTCGCGCACGCTGGTACGGCTGCGCAAGGGGCTGACGCTGGACGAGTGACCGGCGGACCCCGCCGCGGTGACACCACCGGGAGCGGCCCGGCCGTCGGTGCCGGGCCGTTTCCGTGTGTGTGCCGTGGCCCACTCCGCCGAGTGCGCGGGTATCCACGGTCCGTGCGGCCATTCCCGGATTCCCGCCGCCGTTTCGGCCCAACTCGCCCCGACGTCCCAACCGTTATGCGGTTACCCGCGGAAACCTCTTTTCCCGGGCGTCCCCCTCGACCACTATGGCCCCCCATACCGGCTGGTAGGCCGGGCCGGGGCCGCAACGGCGCGGACGCCCGGTGGCGCGAGGAGGCTGGACGATGGCTCAGGGGGACGGGGCCGGGACGGGCGGAACCGAGGCGGGCGGGGAGTACGAGGACGTACCCGACGCCCGGCTGACCGGACTGCTGCGCTCCCCCGCCGTGACGGCGTACCCCGCGCTGCAGGAACTGCGCCGCCGCCACCACCCGGCGGTGCTGGCCTACGCCCGGCTGTGCGCCGCGAGCGAGTCCGCCGCCCACCGGCTGGCGGCCGAGGCCGTCACCGCGGCGGCCCGCGAGACGGCCCGGGGGGTCGAGCCGGCCGTCCCGCTGCGCCACCGGCTCCTGCTGCTGACCGCCGGGCTGGCGGCCGCCTGGGCCCGCGACGAGCGCGCCACCGGCCTCGATCCCGGACTGCTGCTGGTCCTCAGCGCGTCCGGCCTCCCCGACGGCCCCGCCCCGCCCCTCCTGCCCGCGTTCCAGTCGCTGCCGTCCCGCACCCAGGGCCTGATCTGGTACGGCGTCCTGGAGGAGGAGCCGCAGGAGCGGACCGCCGCGTTGCTCGGGCTGAGCCGCGCGGACGTGGCCCACGGCACCCCGCAGGCCCTCAAGGCGCTCGACCAGGCCTGCCTGCGCCTGCGTCTCGCCGCCTCCGACGACCCGCGCTGCGCCGACTTCCGGCGGCTGATCGCGGAGGCGGTACGGCCGGACGGGCCGCGCTACAGCGCCGACCTGGACGCCCACATGGCCCGCTGCCCGCACTGCACGGCCGCGTTCGAGGAGCTGCGGGACCTGCGGGACGCGCCCCGGCAGACCCTGGCGGAGGGGCTGCTGCCGTGGAGCGGAACGGCGTACCTGCGCGCCGGCGTCCGCGCCGGGGAGCCGCCGGCCGTCCCCGGCCGGCCTGCCGTGGGGGCGACCTGGCCGCCCCGGCGCCGCGTCCTGCTGGCCTCGGCGGCCCTGGGCGTGGCCCTGACTCCGCTGCTGGTGTTCCTGCTCACCCCGGCGCACGGCGACGACCGGCAGCCGGCGGCCGCGACCCCCGAGCCTCCCCCGGTGACGGTGACCGCGACGGTCTCCGTCACCCCGTCCCCGACGGCCTCCCCCACGAAGTCCCCCTCGGCATCCCCGTCGAAGTCTCCGTCGACATCTCCGTCGAAGTCCGCTTCCCCGGCGCCGGGTCCGCCCCGTCCGGCGACCCCGCCACCGCCCCGGCACACCACCGCCCCCGGGCCGACACCGGACTTCGCGCCGCCCGGCACCTCCTTCACCCAGGTGGTGAACCTGGCGACGGGCCGCTGCCTGGACATCCGCGACGGCGATCTGTCCGAGGGCAACGACGTCATCACGGCCCCCTGCTCCTCCGCCGGCACCCAGCGCTGGCGCTTCGACCCCTACCTGGGCGTGCTCCGCTCGGCAGCCGACGACCGCTTCTGCCTGGACAGCCGGGGCTCGGTCGACCGGGGCGTCGGCATCTGGGAGTGCGACGCGGTCTACGGCGACAACGGCGACAACCTGCGCTTCACCATCGACCCCGACGGCACGGTCCGCCCGGACATCGCCATCGAGACAGCGGTGACCCCGGACGGCCGGCACGGGGTGGCCCTGCAGCCGCTGGACGACAGCGGCGACCAGCGGTGGCGGGCCGGGGCGAGATGAGCGACGGACCGCCCGTCAGACCACCCGCACCCCGCGCCGCCACACCCCGGTCACCAGCGGCACGCCCGGTCGGTACGCCAGGTGGACGTGGCTGGGGGCGTCCAGCAGGGTGAGGTCCGCGTAGGCGCCGGGGGTGAGGCGGCCGATGTCGGTGCGGCGCAGGGCCGCCGCGCCGCCCGCCGTGGCCGACCAGACCGCCTCGTCCGGGGTCATCCGCATGTCTCGGACGGCCAGGGCGATGCAGAAGGGCACGGAGGAGGTGAAGGAGGAGCCCGGGTTGCAGTCCGTGGACAGGGCGACCGTGACGCCCGCGTCCAGCAGGCGGCGGGCGTCCGGCCACTCGGCGCGGGTGGAGAACTCGGCGCCGGGCAGGAGCGTGGCCACCGTGTTGCCGTTCGCCAGGGCGGCCACGTCCGCGTCCGTGAGGTGGGTGCAGTGGTCGGCGCTGGCCGCGTCCAGCTCGACGGCGAGCTGGACACCGGGGCCGTAGGAAAGCTGGTTGGCGTGGATGCGCGGGTGCAGGCCCTTCGCCTTGCCGGCGGTGAGGATCGCGCGGGCCTGGTCGCCGTCGAAGGCGCCCTTCTCGCAGAAGACGTCGATCCAGCGGGCGTGCGGCGCGCAGGCGTCCAGCATCTCGCCGGTGACCAGAGCGACATACGCGGCCGGGTCGTCGGCGTAGTCCGGGGAGACGATGTGCGCGCCGAGGTAGGTCACCTCGTCGGTGTGCTGTGCGGCGATCCGCAGCGCGCGGGACTCGTCCTCGACCGTGAGGCCGTATCCCGACTTGGTCTCGAAGGTGGTGGTGCCCTGGCGGAGGGCCTCGCCGAGGTAACGGGTGAGGTTCGCCTCCAGTTCCGCGTCCGTCGCGGCGCGGGTGGCGGCGACGGTGGTGCGGATGCCGCCCGCCGTGTAGGAACGGCCGGACATGCGGGCGTTGAACTCCTGGGTGCGGTCCCCCGCGAAGACCAGGTGCGAGTGCGAGTCCACGAAGCCCGGCAGCACCGCCCGGCCGCCCGCGTCGACCCGGTTGTCAGTGGCGGGTGCTTTGCTGGATTCACCGGTCCACGCGACGCGGTCGCCGTCGATGACGACGGCCGCGTCCTGGACCAGACCGAGGGGGGAGTTGTCACCGAGGGAGGGGTCGTTGGTGACCAGCGTGGCGATGTTGGTGATGACGGTGCTGCTGCTCATGGTGTCCTCATGGGTGGTCGTCAGGCGCGGAGGGCTTCGACCGCCCGCGCGAGAGCTTGCGGCACATCGGGTACGAGGGTGTGCGCCCCGTCCCGTACGACATGCCGGCCGCCCACGACCGTATGCCGTACGTCCGCCGCGCCCGCCGCGAATACGGCCGTCTCGGCGCCGAGGCGCGGCACCGGCCCCGCGGTTCTGACCGAGTCGAGGGCGATCGTGGTGAAGTCGGCGAGGGCGCCGGGTTCGAGGGCGCCGGCCTCCTCCCAGCCGAGGGCGGCGTGACCGTCGGCGGTGGCGGCCCGCAGCAGGGCCGCGGCCGTCCAGTGCCCCCGGGTGCGGGTGCGCAGCCGCTCGTTCAGCTCCATCGCGCGTGCCTCTTCGAGCAGGTCGATGACGGCGTGGCTGTCGGAGCCGAGGGAGAGCGGTGAGCCGGCCCGCTGCAGGGCGACGGCCGGACCGATGCCGTCGGCGAGGTCCCGCTCGGTCGTCGGGCACATGCAGGTGCCGGTGCCGGAGCCGCCGAGCAGTGCGATGTCCTCGTCGGTGAGGTGGGTGTTGTGCACACCGGTGGTGCGCGCACCGAGGACACCGTGGTCGGCGAGCAGCCGGGTGGGCGTGCAGCCGTGCGCGGCGAGGCAGGCGTCGTTCTCGGCCGTCTGCTCCGACAGGTGCACATGCAGCGGCGCCCGGCGCTCCCCGGCCCACCCGGCGACGGTCGCCAACTGGTCGGCCGGTACGGCCCGTACGGAGTGAATCGCCGCCCCGATCCGCGCGTGATCCCGCTCCTTGAGAACTGCACAGCGTTCGGCCCAGGCCTCCGCGCTGCCGTCGGAGAAACGCAGCTGGTGGTCGTTGGGGGCCTCACCGAAGCCGGCCGAGAGGTAACAGGTGTCGAGGAGGGTGATCCGGATGCCGGCCTCGGCGGCGGCGTCGATCAGCGCCTCGCCCATGGCGTTGGGGTCGGCGTAGGGGGTGCCGCCGGGTGCGTGGTGCACGTAGTGGAACTCGCCGACACCGGTGATGCCGGCCAGGGCCATCTCGGCGTACACCGCGCGCGCCAGGGCGTGGTAGGTGTCCGGGGTCAGGCGGTCGGCGACGGAGTACATCACCTCGCGCCAGGTCCAGAAGGTGCCGGAGCCTACCTGTACGGTGCCGCGCAGCGCCCGGTGGAAGGCGTGGCTGTGGGCGTTGGCGAGCCCCGGAAGGGTGAGCCCGCGCAGCACCTCGGCGCCGGGCGGCGGGGTGGGGACGCCGGTGCGGACGGCGCCGATCCGCCCGTCCCCGACCTCGAGCACGACCCCCGGCTCGACGTTCGTGCCGAGCCAGGCGTGCTCCGACCAGTAGGTCCGTTTGGTCACCTGCAGGCCAGCCCTTCCAGTACGTCGGCGAGCGCGTGCACCCCGGCCACGCAGTCGTCCTCGGCGGCGAACTCGGCCGGGGAGTGCGAGACGCCGGTGGGGTTGCGCACGAACAGCATGGCGGTGGGAATGCTGCCGGAGAGGATTCCGGCGTCGTGTCCGGCCCCGGTCCCCAGGACGGGCGCCTTCAGGCCGGTGTCCTTGCCGAGGAGGCGGCCGAGTTCGTCGCGCAGCGCGTGATCGAACTCCACGACCGGCGTGAAGGACTCGCGGACGACGTCCAGGTCGATGCCGTGGGCGTCGGCGTACTCGCGTGCGGCCTTCTCCACTCCCCCGACCACCGTGTCCAGGGTCTCCTGGTCGGCGGCGCGGGAGTCGAGCCACCCGCGCACGAGGGAGGGAATCGCGTTCACCCCGTTGGGCTCCACCGCGATCTTCCCGAAGGTGGCGACGGCGCCGGCGAGTTCGGCCTCGCGGCGGGCGGCGAGGACGGTCTCGGCGTAGGACAGCATCGGGTCGCGCCGGTCGGCCAGCCGGGTGGTGCCGGCGTGGTTGGCCTCGCCCCGGAAGTCGAACCGCCAGCGGCCGTGCGGCCAGATGGCACTGGCGACGCCCACCCGGTCCCCGGACAGGTCCAAGGCCCGTCCCTGCTCGACGTGCAGTTCGACGAAGGCGCCGATCCGGGCCAGCCGCTCGGGGTCGGCTCCGATGCCCTCGGGGTCGTACCCGGCGGCCTCCATGGCCTGCGGCAGCGTGACCCCGTCCCCGTCGGTGAGCCGGTGGGCCTGCTCGACGCTCAACTGCCCGGCGGTGAGCCGGGACCCGACACAGGCGAGCCCGAACCGTGCCCCTTCCTCGTCACCGAAGTTGACGATGGCCAGGGGCTTGCCGAACCGCACGCCCCGGCCGCGCAGCTCGTCCAGCGCGGCGAAGGAGGACACGACCCCGAGCGGCCCGTCGAAGGCCCCGCCGTCCGGCACGGAGTCGAGATGCGACCCGGTGACCACGGCGTCCCCGGCGGCGGGATCCCCCAGCCAGGCCCACTGGTTCCCGTTCCGGTCGACCTCGTAGGTCAGCCCCCGGGCCTCGGCCTGCTGCTTGAACCAGGCGCGGCAGTCGGCGTCGGCACCGGTCCAGGCGAAGCGGCGGTAGCCGCCGGAGTCGGCGTGCCGCCCGACGGGAAGCAACTCGCGCCACATCTCCTGGAAGGAGGGCGTGTTGTGGCCGGGGGCCCCGCCGGGCTGTGGGCAGTCGTTCCGCAGGGCGACGGGGGTCCCCCCGCTCGAACCGCTGACGGTCACGCCTCGTCACCCTCACGCATCGGCACCCGAACCCCCCGCTCCTGCGCAACCGACTCCGCGATGTCGTATCCGGCGTCCACATGCCGGATGACACCCATGCCCGGGTCGTTGGTGAGAACGCGCCGGATCTTCTCGCCACCCAGCTTCGTACCGTCGGCCACCGTGACCTGGCCGGCGTGAATGGACCGCCCCATCCCCACACCGCCACCGTGGTGGAGGGACACCCACGACGCACCGGAAGCCACGTTGACCATCGCGTTCAGCAGCGGCCAGTCGGCGATCGCGTCGGACCCGTCGAGCATCGCCTCGGTCTCGCGGTACGGCGAGGCCACCGACCCGCAGTCCAGGTGGTCGCGGCCGATCGCCAGCGGAGCCGCCAGCTCACCGGAGGCCACCATGTCGTTGAAGCGCTCACCGGCCTTGTCGCGCTCGCCGTAGCCGAGCCAGCAGATACGCGCGGGCAGACCCTGGAAGTGGACGCGCTCGCCGGCCATCTTGATCCAGCGGGCCAGGGACTCGTTCTCCGGGAACAGCTCCAGGATCGCCTTGTCGGTCTTGGCGATGTCGGCGGGGTCGCCGGACAGGGCAGCCCAGCGGAACGGGCCCCTGCCCTCGCAGAAGAGCGGACGGATGTAGGCGGGCACGAAACCGGGGAAGGCGAACGCCCGGTCGTATCCGGCGAGTTGGGCCTCGCCACGGATGGAGTTGCCGTAGTCGAACACCTCGGCGCCGGCGTCCATGAAGCCGACCATCGCTTCCACATGGCGCGCCATGGACTCCCGCGCACGCGTGGTGAAGCCGGCCGGGTCCTTCGCGGCGGCGTCGGCCATGTCCTCGAAGGCCACGCCCACGGGCAGGTAGGCCAGGGGGTCGTGGGCGGAGGTCTGGTCGGTGACGATGTCGATGGGGGCGTTCATCGCGAGCAGTTGCGGGACCAGCTCGGCGGCGTTGCCGAGGACACCGATGGACAGCGGGCGACGGGCGTCGCGCGCCTCGGTGGCCAGCTGGAGCGCGTGGTCGAGGGAGTCGGCCCTGACGTCCAGGTACCGGTGCTCGATGCGGCGGTCGATGGCGCGCGGGTCGCAGTCGATACAGATCGCGACGCCGTCGTTCATCGTCACGGCGAGCGGCTGGGCGCCGCCCATGCCGCCGAGGCCGGCGGTCAGGGTGATGGTGCCCGCGAGGGTGCCGTTGAACTTCTTCGCGGCGACGGCGGCGAAGGTCTCGTAGGTGCCCTGGAGGATGCCCTGGGTGCCGATGTAGATCCAGGAGCCGGCGGTCATCTGGCCGTACATGGTCAGGCCGAGGGCCTCCAGGCGGCGGAACTCCTCCCAGTTGGCCCAGTCGCCGACGAGGTTGGAGTTGGCGATGAGGACGCGCGGGGCCCACTCGTGGGTCTGCATCACACCGACCGGGCGGCCGGACTGGACCAGCATGGTCTCGTCCTGCTTGAGGGTCCTCAGAGTGCGCACCATCGCGTCGAAGGAGCGCCAGTCACGGGCGGCCTTGCCGGTGCCGCCGTAGACGACGAGCTTGTCGGGGTGCTCGGCGACCTCGGGGTCGAGGTTGTTCTGCAGCATGCGCAGGGCGGCTTCCTGCTGCCATCCCAGGGCGCTGAGTTCCGAGCCGCGCGGCGCTCGTACGGGGCGGGGTCCCGACATCGTCTGCCTCCTCCTGTTACTACGTCTATTCACATCCTGTACGTCTGAATAGAACTAGTCAATACATCGGGGCGCACCCGTCCGCGCGCCGTCGGTGTTTGGCTGGATGTACGCGAGCGGGCAGAGGGGACACGAAGGAGAGGGACGTGGAGCGGGACGTGGAGCGGGACATCCAGACGGAGGCCGCCGAGGCGTGGGAGCGCGCCGCCCGGCGGGACGACGCGGTGCGCGCCGCCGTCGAGCAGGGGCTGCTGGGGCCGGACGCCGCCGTGGTGGGGCTGCTGGACGTGACCGGGATCCGGGAGTCGGCGGCGGCCCTGCGGGCGGCGTTCGACGCGGTCCTGCCGCCCGGGACACCGGTGCTGCACGCCTTCGCGGTGAAGGCGACCCCACTGGTGCCGGTGCTGCGGCTGCTGCACGAGGCGGGCATCGGCGCCGAGGTGGCCAGCCCGGGCGAGCTGGCGCTGGCCCGCGCGGCCGGGGTGCCGGCCGGCCGGACCGTGCTGGACTCGCCCGCCAAGACCCCGGCGGAACTGCGCGAGGCACTGGCGCTGGGGATCGCGGTGAACGCCGACAACCCGCAGGAGCTGGACCGCCTGGACACCCTGGTCAGGTCCGCGCCCAGCCGGTCCCCGCTCGGCATCCGGGTGAACCCGCAGGTCGGCGGCGGCACGATCGGGGCGACCTCGACGGCGACCGAGACCTCGAAGTTCGGGGTGGCGCTGCGCGACGAGGGGGCGCGCGAGTGGGTGGTACGGGCGTACCTGGACCGGCCGTGGCTGACCCGGCTGCACGCGCACACCGGCTCGCAGGGCATCCCGCTGTCCCTGCTGGCGCGGGGTGCGGCGGAGGCGTACGCACTCGCCGAGGAGATCAACGGGCGGGCCGGGCGGCGGCAGGTCGACACGCTCGACATCGGCGGCGGGCTGCCGGTGAACTTCGCGGCCGAGGCGACGGCGCCGTCGTACGCGGAGTATGCCCGGCTGCTGGCCGGTCAGGTGCCGGGGCTGTTCGGCGGGCGGTACGGGCTGGTGACCGAGTTCGGGCGTTCGCTGCTGGCCAAGCACGGCACGGTGGTGGCCCGGGTGGAGTACGCCAAGAGCGCGGGCGGGCGGCGGATCGCGGTGACGCACGCGGGCGTGCAGGTGGCGACGCGGACCGTGTACGCGCCGGGGGCGTGGCCGCTGAGGATCGGCGCGTACGACGCCAAGGGGCGGCCGAAGCCGGGGCCGGAGGTGGTGCAGGACGTGGCCGGGCCCGCCTGCTTCTCGGGCGACCTGCTGGCGGAGGGCCGCGCGCTGCCCCTGCTGGAACAGGGCGACTACGCGGCGGCGCTGGACACGGGCGCGTACTACTTCACGCACCACTACGCCTACAACTCCCTTGCCCGGCCCGGCATCCACGGATTCGCACCGGACGGTTCGGGCGGGGTCACCTTCGCCACCGTACGGGAGCCGCAGACGGTCGCCGAGGTGGTGGCGGAGTCCGGCGGGGCGCACGCGTCGGCGCTCACCGCCCTCCGGGCGCCCGGGAGCCGTTGACGCACCCCCGGCACCCTCGAACAGATGGGTCAACGCGTCCGACACACACGTCAGTTGACCCACACTAGTACGCCGGACGCACGTTCCACTGGAAAATGCCAAAGGCTCCCCCATCCGCGCGCACAGTGCGTAGTGTCACTGTCACTCAGCCGGAGTCCCAGGCGGGAGGGAAACCCACGGTGCCCGGAATCGACGAGTGCCTGCTGGAAGCGATGCGGTTACCCGGTGCGCGGGGAGCGGCACTGGTGGACTGGACGAGCGGACTGGCGCTCGGCACGGTCGGGGAGGCCCCCGGCGGCGATCATGAGACGACCGCCGCCGAGGCCGCCGAACTCGCCCGGATGGCCGCCGAGCACGGTGCCTTCGCGGCTCACGGGGACGGCCACCCGCCCGTCGAGGACGTGATCGTCAGCAACCACGACAGCTATCACCTGCTGCGGTTCGTGGACACGTCCTTCGACAGCAGTGTCTTCCTTCACCTGTGGCTCGGCCGAGAGGAGGGCAATCTCGCGCTGGCCCGGATCCGGCTCGGCGAGATGGCGACCCGGCTGGTGCTGGGATGACCGTGGTGCAGACACCTCCGCCGCCGCTGCCGGTGCGGGACAAGTCGGCCACCCGGGCGCTGTCGCCGATGCTGACCCGGCTCGCCGAGGAGCGGGCCACCGGCGTCCTGGTCCGCGAACACGGGACCCTGTACCTCGCCGAGGGACGGGTGGTGCACGCCGAGAGCCCGCTCGCCCCCGGTCTCGACGTGCTCCTCACGGCCCACGGCACCCTCGCGGCCGCCGCCTGGCAGCGGGCCGCCGCCCGGACCGCCGGCCCGCTGCAGGCCGCCGAACTCCTCCTGGAGTCCGGTCTGTTGCCGGCCGGTGCGCTGGAGCTGTGCCATCTGGACGCGCTGTACGACGCCGGGTACTTCACGCTGGCCCCGAGCAGCACCCCGGGACGCTTCCGCTACGACACCGCGCGCCGCGTCGGCCCGCTGCCCTCGGTCCCGGTCGTCGCCCTGGAACGCGAGACGCTGCGCCGCCGCCTGATGCTGCACCGGCTGTGGCCGGACCCGGCCGCCGACAGCGCCCCGCTGATCCGCGCGGACCCGGCCACCGGACCGGCCGCCGCCGCGCCCGTCACTCCCCGGCAGCGGGCGGTCCTGGACCGTGTGGACGGTGTCCGCACGGCCACCGCGATCGCCCGGAACCTGGGCCGGCGGGCCTTCCACACGCTGGTCGACATACGCCGGCTCACGGCGGCCGGCCAGGTCGCCCCCCTGGCGCCCGTCACCACGGAACCCGCCCCGCCACCGCCCCCACCCCCGGTCACCGACCCCGACGTCGCGCTGCTGAAGAGGCTCAGGGATGCGCTGGAGGCGCTTTGAACGGCACCGCCCCGCCGAGAGGAGAGAGCTGATGGTGTCCGAGGAGGACCTCCAGGCCGTCCTGGCCGAGCTGCACCGGCTGCGCACCCGGGTGCCGCAGCTCACCGGCGCCCTGGCGGCAGGCGTCGACGGACTCGTCGTCGCCCACGACACTCCCGGAGTCGACCCGGAGGGCCTGTCCGCGCTCACCGCCGCCGCGCTCGGCGTCGCCGTGCGGATCACCGACGCCACCGGCAACGGCGGCTTCCGGGAACTGCTGGTGCGCGGCGAGCGCGGCTACATCGCCGGATACGCGGCCGGCCGCACCGCCGTACTGACCCTGCTCGCCGAAGGCCGGGTCAACGTGGGCCGGCTGCATCTGGAGGGCCGCCGGTCCGGGGCCCGCATCGGGGAGCTGCTGGACGCCGCCGAGGCCGCCGCCCGGGAGGCCCGCCGGCCCGCGCGGCCTCTGGGCGCCGTCAGCAGCGCACCCCCGCCCCGTACCCGCACGCCCCGCGCCCCGAGCGCCGATGCGGGCACCGCGGCCGACAGCTGAGACACCCCCGACAACCGACAACCCGACAGCCCCGAAAGGACCACCATGGCCAACACCGAGACCGCGCTGAAGGAAGCCCTCACCTCCATCGAGGGCGCCACCGGCGTCGCGCTCGTCGACTACACCAGCGGAATGGCGCTCGGCACGATGGGCGGCACCAAGAGCTTCGACCTGAACGTGGCCGCGGCGGGCAACACCGACGTGATCCGCGCCAAGATGCGCACCATGGAGATGCTGGGTCTCAAGGGCGAGATCGAGGACGTCCTGATCACCCTGACGGACCAGTACCACCTGATCCGCCTGCTCAAGAGCCGCGGCGGCAACGGCCTGTTCCTCTACCTGGTCCTCGACTCCTCCCGGGCCAACCTGGCGATGGCCCGGCACCAGCTGAAGAGGATCGAGGCGGAGCTGGAGGTCTAGTCAGACGACAGCCGCGGTACGGCGGCGGGCCCCGCCCGGGGCCGCGTCGCCGGCCGCGATGCCCGTACCGCGCAGGCCCTTCACGGCCTTGCCCGCCGGGCCTCCGCCGCACCGGTCGAGCCAGTCGACGCGCACCCACAGCAGCGTCTCCCCGTCCCGCTCCCGCTGCCCGATCCAGGCGGCCTTGAGCCGCAGCCCGGTGCCGAGCCCGGCCAGCAGCATGCCGCCGGCCGCGGGCACGGCGAAGGCGGAGCCGAGCGCGGCGGCGCAGGCCCCCAGCAGCCACCAGCGGTGCCCCCGGCGCCAGTTGCGCACGGTCACCGCACGGTCCTGCAGCACGTCGTACTTGCCCGCGCGGGCCGCGCCGCGGGCGAGGGCGCCGTAGCGCCGGCGTCGTACGAGCGCCATGACGGCCGCGCCCACGAGGAACAGCGCGGCCCCGGCGAGCACCCCGATCCGGCGCCCGGTCACCCCCTCGGGCAGCACACCGATCCCGGCGGCGAACACCCCGGACCACCACAGTGGTGCGGCACCCGCCCGTACGACGACGGCCACCCGGGCCAGCCCCTGTCCTCCGCGCGCCACGTCAGCCTCCCGTGTCACGTGTCCGCAAACAACGCCTCGTGCCGAAACCTAGCGGCAGAACGTGAGACGAATCTGAGAGCACACGCGGAAGGAGGCCGGTCACTCCACGAACAGACCGCGGGCCGCCGCCTTCGCGTCGAACTCCTCCAGCCGGGCCTGCGCCTCGGGCAGGTCGTCGCAGACCGCCTCCAGCAGCACCCGCCCGAGCAGCATCGGCGCGCACGCGGTGTCGAAGGCGAGCCCGGTGCCGACGGCGGCGGGCAGCAGCAGATCGGAGTGCTTGGCGACCGGGGCGAACGCGGAGTCGGCGACCGTGACGGTCGTCAGGCCCACGTCCTTGGCGTAGGCGAGGGTGTCGACGACCTCGCGGGGGTGCCGGGGCAGCGCGAAGCACAGCAGCGCGGAGGCGCCCGCGCGGACGGCCGCGTCGATCCGGTCCTGGATCATCGTGCCGCCCTCGTTGAGCAGCCGGACGTCCGGATGGACCTTGGCGGCGAAGTAGGCGAAGCCGTACGCCTGGGAGGCGGCGGCGCGCAGGCCGAGCACCGGCAGCGGACGCGAGGCGGCCAGGACCCGGCCGGCCTTCTGCACCGGGCGGGGGTCGGCGAGCAGGTCGGCGAGGTGCCTCAGGTTCTCGATCTCGGCCTCGACGGCCTGCTGGTACTCGTTGAAGGCACCCGCCTCCGCGGCCGGTTCGGCGGGGACCACCTCGCGCAGGTGCTTGCGCAGCGCCGGATAGCCGTCGAAGCCGAGCGCGACGGCGAACCGGGTCACCGACGGCTGGCTGACCCCCGCCAGTTCGGCCAGCTCCACGCTGGACAGGAACGGCACGTCGGCGGCCCGCCGCACCATGCTGTGCGCGATCCGGCGCTGGGTCGGTGTGAGCCGGTGCCCTTCGAAGAGCGCCTGCAGACGGTTCGCCGGACTGTCCGACGCGCCGGGCGTCCCGCCGGTACTCCTGTCCACGCTCATGCCGCGCTCCCCCTCCAGATGTCCGCGAACCGGTCGATCGGTGCGGCCGCCTCCGTCACGTCGTCCGTGAGCGGCCGGTCGGCCGGACCGGCGTCGAGGACCGTCCCGGCGAGCGCGAACGCCCGTCCGGCCGGCAGCCCGGGGTCGGGGCTGAGATCCCGCTGACGCGGCGCGCGGACGGCGGCGACGTGTTCGCAGCCGGCCACCGGACGGTACGCACCGCACGCGCGCGGGGTCTGCCGCGCGGCGAGCGAGGCGAAGCCCGCCTGTTCCTCGACGCCCCGGGAGAGTACAGCGTGGCCGGGCGAGGCGGGCGCGGAAAAGGCCCGCAGGTCACCGGGGGCCGCCCCGGCCGCGCACTCCAGGATCGTCACCACGACATCACGCCCGCACTCCCCTCACCCCAGCCTATTCAGTCACCAAGAACTCTGCATGACCTTATACAGCCAGGGCAAGGGCCGGCGGCCCGGTGCGAAGAGGGGGGTTGTCCCCAGTGCGGGGGCAGTGACCGCTCCGTACGCTCGGACCCATGAGCACACTGGACTCGCCGGACGCGAGCCTGAAGAAGGACGCGGACCTGCGCAAGGAACTCGACGCCACCGTGCGGGCCCGCACGGACCTGGGCGCCGACTACGACTCCGCGCTGGTCGACTCCTTCCTGGAGAAGGTCGAGCAGCGGATCGACGACGCGGTGGACCGCCGGGTGCGGCGGCATCTGGCCGAGCAGCGGATGGAGACCGCGCGCGGCGCCCGGCGCCCGAAGACCGCCGACAGCTGGCCGGAGCGCTTCGGGTTCGCCATCGTCTCGCTGGTCCTGGCGATCCCGCTGACCGCCGTCGGCGGCGGCATCGCGGGAACGGCCGGGACGCTCGCCACCTGGGCCGGCATCGTCGGCGTCAACTTCGCCCAGGCGGTGCGCACGAACCCGGAACTGCTCACCGGGCGGCGGCGCACGTCGTCCGAGGACTGACCGTCCTCACGCCTGCCGGGTCGGCAGCACCATGATCTGGCGGAGGTTGACGTGCCGGGGCCGGCTGGCGGCGTAGGCGACGACATCCGCGACCTCCGCCGCCGTGAGGGCGCCGACCGCCTGCAGCATGCCGTCCAGCTGCCCGGACAGCTCCGCGCTGTCGACATGGTCCTTCAGCTCGGTCTCCGTCAGTCCGGGCTCGATGTTCGTCACCCGCACGTCCTGCGGCCCGAACTCGGTGCGCAGGGACTGCGAGAGATAGGTGACGGCGGCCTTCGTGGCGCCGTACACCGCGTAGTTGGGGAAGGGCACGTGCGCGCCGATGGAGGAGACGTTGACGAGGTCGGCGGTGCGGCCCTCGGCGGCGGTGCCGACCAGGTCGGCGGTGAAGGCGCGGATGATCCGCAGTACGCCGGCGACGTTGGTGTCGAGCATCCGCTGCCACTCGTCGAGCCGTCCCTCGCCGACCGGGTTCGGCAGCATGACACCGGCGTTGTTGACGACGAGGCCGACGGGGCCGAACGTCTCGTGGACCAGGTCCCGGGCGGCCGCCACCGAGGTGTCGTCGGTGACGTCGGCGACCACGGCGAGCGCCTCGCCGCCCTCGGCCCGGATCTTCTCGACCACGCTTTCCAGCCGGTCCGCGCGCCGGGCGAGCAGCGCCACCCGGGCGCCCTCGGCGGCCAGCTGCCGGGCGACGGCCTCGCCGATGCCGCTGGCGGCTCCGGTGACGACGGCGGTGCGGCCGGACAGGTTCTGGTACGACATGGGTGTTCCCCCTGGGTTCGCACCGGGGCGGCTCCCCGGCGGCTGACACCAGCCTCGCCCGGTCCGGCGGCCGTACCCAGGGATGCGGTTTTCCTGGGTCTGCCAGTACCAGGCCGGCGTCCGGCCGTTCCCCTACGATCGACGCCATGGACGGGGACTGGCTGGAAGGGGAAGTCGGCGACTTCCTGCGCTCGCGACGTGCACGCATCCAGCCCGAGGAGGTGGGGCTGCCCAGCCATGGGCGGCGCCGCGTACCGGGCCTGCGCCGTGAGGAGGTGGCCCAGCTCGCGGGCGTCAGCGTCGACTACTACATCCGCCTGGAGCAGGGCCGGGGCACGAGCGTCAGCGACGCCGTGCTGGACGCGATCGCCCGGGTGCTGCGGCTGGACGAGACCGAGCAGGCGTATCTGCGGACGGTGGCGCGTCCCCGCCGGCAGCGCAAGGGGCGGCAGCGGCCCGAGGCGCCCCACGTCCGCCCCGGCGTGCAGCTCCTGCTGGACACCATGGAGCGCAGCCCGGCGTTCGTGCTGGGCCCCCGCATGGACGTCCTGGCCTGGAACGCCCTCGGCGACGCGGTGAACGGCTTCAGCCGCCTGGCACCGGCCGGGCGGAACATGCCCCGCCGGGTCTTCCTGGACCCGGCCGGCCGGGACCTCTACCCCGAGTGGCACGCGATCGCCGCCCAGACGGTGGCCCATCTGCGGGTGAACGCGGGCCGGTACGCCGACGACCCCGAGCTGTGCGCGCTGGTCGGCGAACTCTCCCTGAAGAGCGAGGACTTCCGCCGGCTGTGGGCGGACCACGAGGTCAGGGAGTGCGCGTACGGCGTGAAGAAGGTACGGCACCCGGTGGCGGGCCTGCTGACCCTGCCCTACGAGACCTTGACGATCCCGGCGTCCCCGGACCAGACGATCGTGGTGTACACGCCGGAACCGGGGTCGGAGACGGCGGAACGCCTTGCGCTGCTGGGGAGTTGGGAGTCCAGCACCGCCCGTTGAACCCCTCCGGAAGAGAATTGCGCGGGGACCGCCGCACCCCCGTTGCCGGGGGGCGGGACGACGGCGGTCCCCGCGAGGGACGCGGGCCGGGTCAGGCCGGGCCCCGCGTCCGTGGCGTCCATGGAGGTCCGGGAGCCGCTCCGGAGGTCCTTGGCGCCGTTCGGCGCCGGCCGGGGAGGGGAGCCGCTCCCTCCCTGCCGACACCCACCAATGTGCCGAACGCGTGTTAAGCGGGTGCTGCGCGCACATGACACGCTCGTACCACTTCCGCGAAACCCCGGTCCTCCCCCAGGGTCGGCTACTTGTTCCCGCCCTTGGCCAGGAAGGCCAGCAGGTCCTGCCGGCTGACCACGCCGGTCGGCTTGCCCTCGACCAGGACGATCGCCGCGTCGGCCGAGCCGAGCACGGACATCAGGTCGCCGACCGGCTCGCCCGAGCCGACCTGGGGCAGCGGGGCGGACATGTGCTTCTCCAGCGGGTCGTCGAGGGAGGCGCGCTTGTTGAAGAGCGCGTCCAGCAGCTCCCGCTCCACGACCGACCCGACGACCTCGGCGGCCATCACGTCCGGGTGACCGGCGCCCGGCTTGACGACCGGCATCTGCGAGACGCCGTACTCGCGCAGCACCTCGATGGCCTGGCCGACGGTCTCCTCGGGGTGCATGTGCACGAGCGAGGGGATGGTGCCGCCCGCCTTGTCGCTCAGGACGTCGGCGACCCGGGCGCTCGGGCCCTCGTCCTCCAGGAAGCCGTAGTCGGCCATCCACTCGTCGTTGAAGATCTTCGACAGGTACCCACGGCCGCTGTCCGGCAGCAGGACGACCACGACGTCGTCCGGGCCGAGCCGCTCGGCGACCCGCAGCGCGGCGACGACGGCCATGCCGCAGGAGCCGCCGACGAGGAGGCCCTCCTCCTTGGCGAGGCGGCGGGTCATCTGGAAGGCGTCCTTGTCGGACACGGCGACGATCTCGTCGGCGACGGTGCGGTCGTAGGCGCTCGGCCAGAAGTCCTCGCCGACGCCCTCGATCAGGTACGGCCGTCCGGAGCCGCCGGAGTACACCGAGCCCTCGGGGTCGGCGCCGATGACCTGGACCCTGCCGTCGCCGGCGTCCTTCAGATAGCGGCCGGTGCCGGAGATGGTGCCGCCGGTGCCGACGCCCGCCACGAAGTGGGTGATCTTCCCCTCGGTCTGCTCCCACAGCTCGGGACCGGTCGAGTGATAGTGCGACAGCGGGTTGTTGGGGTTGGAGTACTGGTCCGGCTTCCAGGCGCCCGGGGTCTCCCGGACGAGCCGGTCGGAGACGTTGTAGTAGGAGTCCGGGTGCTCGGGTGCCACGGCGGTCGGGCACACCACGACCTCCGCGCCGTACGCGCGCAGCACGTTGATCTTGTCGGTGGAGACCTTGTCAGGGCAGACGAAGATGCACTTGTAGCCCTTCTGCTGGGCGACGATCGCCAGCCCCACACCGGTGTTGCCACTGGTCGGCTCGACGATCGTGCCGCCCGGCTTCAGTTCCCCGCTCTCCTCGGCGGCCTCGATCATGCGCAGGGCGATGCGGTCCTTCACGGAGCCGCCCGGGTTGAAGTACTCCACCTTGGCCAGGACGGTGGCCTGGATGCCCTTGGTCACGTTGTTGAGCCGCACCAGCGGGGTGTTGCCGACGAGGCTGATCATCGAGTCGTGGAATTGCACCGTTGTCTCCGGTCGCTGCAAAAGAAGTGTTCGTAGTAGTGCCGCCAGCCTAAGGCCAGGTGTGTGGCCGTGGCGGTCGTTCACTCCCCGTGGAGATTGGCACACGGCCTGTACGGGGCAAGGAGTGGATGTACGGCTATGAGGGAGGTGGCGGCGACGCATGACGAGCATGTCGAGGGCGAGAGTGGCCCGCCGCATCGCGGCCGGAGCGGCGTACGGCGGTGGCGGGGTCGGGCTGGTCGGCGCGGCCGCCGTCGGTCTGCTGCTGGCGGAGGTCCGGCTGGCGCGGCGCCATGTGGGCAACGGCAGCGGCGGCCGCGTCCCGGTGGCCGACGGTGTGTACGGCCACGCGTACGACGTCCCCGGAGAACCACCCCTCCGTCTGACCATGCTCGGTGACTCCACGGCGGCCGGGCAGGGCGTGCACCGGTCGGGCCAGACACCGGGCGCGCTGCTGGCCTCGGGGCTTGCGGCGGTGGCGGAACGCCCGGTGGAACTGCGCAACGTGGCCGTGCCGGGCGCCCAGTCCGACGACCTGGACCGGCAGGTGGCCCTGGTCCTGTCGTCCTCGCCCCCCGTCCCGGACATCTGCGTGATCATGATCGGCGCGAACGACGTGACGCACCGGATGCCGCCGACCCGTTCGGTACGGCACCTGTCGACGGCGGTACGACGGCTGCGCACGGCCGGTGCCGAGGTGGTGGTCGGCACGTGTCCCGACCTCGGCACCATCGAGCCGGTGCAGCAGCCGCTGCGCTGGCTGGCGCGGCGGGCTTCCCGGCAGCTGGCGGCGGCGCAGACGATCGGGGTGGTGGAGCAGGGGGGCCGGACGGTGTCCCTGGGCGACCTGCTCGGCCCCGAGTTCGAGGCGAACCCGCGGGAGTTGTTCGGCCCCGACAACTACCACCCCTCGGCCGAGGGGTACGCGACCGCTGCCATGGCCGTCCTGCCCACGGTGTGCGCGGCGCTGGGGCTGTGGCCGGCGGAGGAGGACCGGCCGGACGTGTCGCGGCGCGAGGGGTTCCTGCCGGTGGCGCGGGCCGCCGCGGAAGCCGCGTCCGAGGCGGGCACGGAGGTGACGGCGGCGATGCCCACGGGGCCGCGTGGGCCCTGGGCTCTGCTGAAGCGGCGTCGGCGGCGTCGGGTGCCCGAGGCCGAGCCCGCGCGCCCGTCGGTGTGACCCAGCCAAGCAAGCGCTTAGAAAGTGCGGCCAGTGTCACACCGCAACACCGATGACCACGCAGGTACGGCCGGGTAACTTCCCAACCGGCCCTGCCCAAACCCGTTCACCTGGAGCCCGTGATGCCCGAAGCCGTCATCGTCTCGACCGCCCGCTCCCCCATCGGCCGCGCAGGCAAGGGCTCCCTCAAGGACCTGCGCCCCGACGACCTGACCGCCACGATCATCCAGGCCGCGCTCGCCAAGGTCCCCGAGCTGGACCCCAGGGACATCGACGACCTGATGCTCGGCTGCGGCCTGCCCGGCGGCGAGCAGGGCCACAACCTCGGCCGGATCGTCGCCGTACAGATGGGCATGGACCACCTGCCGGGCTGCACGATCACCCGCTACTGCTCCTCGTCCCTGCAGACCTCCCGCATGGCCCTGCACGCCATCAAGGCCGGCGAGGGCGACGTGTTCATCTCGGCCGGTGTCGAGACGGTCTCCCGCTACGCCCACGGCAGCTCCGACATGCCGGGCACCTACAACCCGCTGTTCGCCGAGGCGCAGGCCCGCACCGAGGCCGTCGCCCAGCAGGAGGGAACGACCTGGCACGACCCGCGCGAGGACGGCAAGCTGCCCGACCCGTACATCGCGATGGGCCAGACCGCCGAGAACCTGGCCCGCGCCAAGGGCATCACCCGCCAGGAGATGGACGAGTTCGGCGTCCGCTCGCAGAATCTCGCGGAGCAGGCCATCAAGAACGGCTTCTGGGAGCGCGAGATCACCCCGGTCACGCTTCCCGACGGCACGGTGGTCAGCAAGGACGACGGCCCCCGCCCCGGCGTCACCCTGGAGGGCGTCGCCGGTCTGAAGCCGGTCTTCCGCCCGGACGGGCTCGTCACCGCCGGCAACTGCTGCCCGCTCAACGACGGCGCCGCGGCCGTCGTCATCATGTCCGACACCAAGGCCCGGGAACTGGGCCTGACCCCGCTGGCCCGGATCGTGTCCACCGGCGTCTCCGGCCTCTCCCCCGAGATCATGGGCCTCGGCCCGGTCGAGGCGAGCCGGCAGGCCCTCCAGCGCGCCGGCCTGACCATCGACGACATCGACCTGGTCGAGATCAACGAGGCCTTCGCCGCCCAGGTGATCCCCTCCTACCGCGAGCTCGGCATCGACCTCGACAGGCTGAACGTCAACGGCGGCGCCATCGCCGTCGGCCACCCCTTCGGCATGACCGGCGCCCGGATCACCGGCACGCTCATCAACTCCCTGCAGTGGCACGACAAGCAGTTCGGCCTGGAGACGATGTGCGTCGGCGGCGGCCAGGGCATGGCGATGGTCATCGAGCGCCTCAGCTGACGCACCGTCCGTAGCGGAGCGGGCACGACACGTCAGGAACCGGCCCGGAACCGAGGAAACTCCACGGTTCTGGGCCTTTCCGTGATCCAATCTCGCCCAGGATGTGACCTATCTCGCTCGCCGGACACATCGCTGCAGGTCAGCGCAGGTCAGCGAGGCGCTCAGCCCCGGCACGAGTCCAAAGTCCTGTCCGTTTCGTGACGTTACGCACTGACAGCTGGATAGTCCGCCCTTCAAGCTGATGTAGGAAGTCGGGGGTCGACTTTGAACCGGGAGTACGTCAGTGAGCGCCATGCCGATCGCCCTGCTGCTCACCACGGCCGCCACCGGCGCCGTGGGCGTCGCCGTCCTGCGCACCGTTCTGAAGCTGCGCCGCCAGCTCGGTGAGCTGCAGGCCCAGCTCGCGGAGAACCAGTCAGCCGCCATGCGCGCGCTGCTGCCGAACGCCCGCAGCGGCTCCGACGCCGACCAGATACGCGCTGCCGTGGCCGAGGCGCTCGCCGAGGAGCGGGAGCGGGAGCTGGCCGAGGCGCGCGCCTTCTGGGCCGCGCAGGAGACCCGTGACGCCTCCGACGCCCCTACTCTGCTCGGCCTGCCCGACGCCGACCTGTTCCTGCCCCGGCAGACCGACTTCGTGGGCCTGGAGCCGGTGTCCGAGCCGACCGCCGAGACCGACGAGTTCGCCGGGGAGTCCCCGGAGCTGGCGGCGGCCCGCCGCCGCCACCCCTCGCACCCCGACTTCGTCCCGGTGCAGTCGCCGGCGGTGAACGACCACGAGCGCACGGCGACTGCACTGGAGCAGCTGGCCGCGGACCGCGTCGAACTCTCCGACGTCCGCCCGGGTCCGCTCGGCACCCTCGACGTCTACGTCTTCGCCGACGGCACCACCCTGTGCATGACCCCGGGCCACCGCGAGACCGCCGAACGCCTGGCGGCGGCGGTGAACGCGGGCGAGGCCCCGTACCTGCTGGGCGGCTCGGGCGTCTCCGGCGCCTACACGCTGACCTTCGCGTGCGGCGAGGACATGGTCTACATCCTGGCCGACAGGGTCATCGCGTCACTGTGAAACACCGCTGACGGCCCGCGCCTCAGACCCCCGCTCTCTTCCGCGCCTCCTCGACCGCGCGCACCGCTTCGGCGACCTCGTCGTCGCTCCGCACCACCACCGCCAAATCGTGCGCGGCCACGAGAATCTGATCAGCCGCCGCGAACATCCCCGCGTCCGGCATCTCCCGAGGCTCACTCCCCGGCTCCTCGACAGCCTGCGCCCGCCGAGCCAACTCCCTGGCCAGCGCCAGCGCCTCCGCGGCAGCGCCCCGCTGAAGTCGGCTCTGCGGCGCCGCACGCAACCGGTCGGCGAAATGATCCACTGCTTGGGTCAAGGGCGTCGTATCAACCACGCGCCGAGCGTAACGTGCCGCACTGTTGCCAATACGCGAACGCTCAGGCACGGTGACGTGAAGGACCGGCTTACATCCCCTTTGCGTTCGGAGGCGCCGATGTCCCAACTCTTCTCCGAGGAGACCCACCGCAATCTGCTCGCCCGCATCCCCCATTGCACCGGTCGTGAAGTCTCCGACTGGCTGCGCACCGTAGAAGACGGCCCCGCCCTGTTCCGCTTCGAGGAGAAGGTCAGCTGGCTCCGGCACGAGTACGACCTCGCGTACGGCCACGCGAAGGCGATCGTCCACGAGTACGACCTGAGGAGGGCGGCGCGCAAGCTGCTCTAGACGGCAAAGGGCCCCGGGGCGGAACCCGGGGCCCTTGCTCATGACCGGCGCACGCGCTGCTCGCGCTAGTCGTTGTTGGTGAAGATCGCCACCAGCCGGAGCATCTCGACGTAGATCCACACCAAGGTCATGGTGAGGCCGAAGGCGGCCAGCCAGGACTCGTTGCGCGGGGCGCCGTAGGCGATGCCGTCCTCGATCTGCTTGAAGTCGAGGGTCAGGAAGAACGCGCCGAGCAGGATCGCGACGATGCCGACGAGCGCGCCGAGCGGACCGAAGCTGCGCAGCCCGCCGTCCTCGGCGACGCCGAACGCGACCAGCAGCAGGTTGACCGCCATGACCACCAGGAACGCCATGGCGATGGCCATACCGATGCGGGCGTAGCGCGCGGTGACGCGGATCCAGCCGGCCTTGTAGACCAGCAGGGTCGCGGCCGAGACCGCCATGGTGCCGAGCACCGCCTGGAACGGGGCGCCGCTCCAGCGGCTGTTGTACATCTCGCTGATGACCCCGAGGAAGACGCCCTCGAAGGCGGCGTACCCGAGGATCAGCGCGGGGGAGGGGGTGCGCCTGAAGCTCTGGACCATCGCCAGGACGAACGCGACGATCGCGGAACCGACGGCCAGGCCGTAGCTGGTCGCCGTCACCGGCAGCAGCGCCCAGGCGAGTACGGCGCCGACGGCGACGGTGCCGAGCGTGATGGCCGAGCGGACGACGACGTCGTCCATGGTCATCCGGTCGGTGGTGGCGGGGGCCTGCGGCGGGGTGCCGTACTGGACACCCGGCTGGGCGTACGGGCTCTGGGCGTAGGGGTTCTGCGCGTACGGGTTGCCCTGTGCGTACCCGGCCTGCGGTGCGGTGTTGAAGCCGGCGTAGCCGTTGTCGCGGCTGAACCCCCGTCGCGAGAAGACCGGGTTACTGCTCCTCATTTCACTCCTCCATGGCTGCCGTGCGCAGCCTTGGGCTCAAGGGTAATGGATTGGCAAAGGACCGACCATGATACCTGAGGAGGATCTTTCCCCTGCCGTGCTGCGCAACACGCTACGTCGGCCGGCGATTCCCGGCCACGGCTGATCGCATTCCCTGACGAACCTGCGACCTGACGACGATGTGGGCGGCGTCGCCGGCGAGGAGGAGCCGGCCGTGGTGCATCGGCTCGTGGACGAAGGAGCGCATCGGGTGACCGACTTGTGGGTGACGGGGCCGCGTTCGAGCCGCCAGTCGTCGTCCGTCTCGAAGCGCCGCTGAAGCTCCGGCCGGATCTCGTCGTCGGTCCACTCCTCGGCCTGCGTCCCGGCGGGCACCCGGAGGTAGCGCCGACCCGGTGGCGGCGGCCGAAGCGCGGCTCTCCAGGACCACGGAGTCGATGCCGGCGCGGTGCAGCAGCCGCGCGAGCAGCAGTCCGGCCGGCCGGCCCCGCTCCGATGATCCCGACGGTGGTGCGCATGAACCCGACCCTTGTCCGCGAACCCCTGTCGCAGGGGCGCGGGTGGTGCCCGGAGCCGGACTTGAACCGGCACGCCCGCGAAGGGGCAGCGAGGTTTAAGCTCGCCGTGTCTGCATTCCACCATCCGGGCAGGCCATTGGGCTCCGCATCGAGGTTCGAGCCTATCGGGACGCTTCCCCCGAACAGCGGACGGGCGGACCGATGTTGTCTTATTTTATTGACGTCTGAGGGTGCATCAGCCCGCGGAACGGGCCATCCGCACTTGCCAACAGCGTGCCGTGACGGGGGTACGGGCGTACGTGGAATGACGGAATTTCACCGTCCCAACGAGGGTGTTCCACCCGTTCTCGACATCGTTCGACACCGGTTCGGCACCGGTTCGGCAGCGCCCCCTCTCGGGGTCGGCCGTCCTCCCCAGGTATGACACGGCGTCCGCCCGTCCGACCCGAGTCGCCCTCCGGAACCGGAGCAGCGACTGACTACACGGGCCCCCGGCACCGGGACGATGGAACGGTCCCCATGGAACACACGTCGTCCCGACAGGAGCACCCTCCCGTGACCACCACACCCACCGCCGGCCGGACCACCGCCGTGGCCGCACGCGCCACGGAGCTGTCGAAGACCTACGGGCAGGGTGAGACCCGGGTGGTCGCCCTGGACCGGGTCTCCGTCGACTTCCGGCAGGCCGAGTTCACCGCGATCATGGGCCCGTCCGGCTCGGGCAAGTCCACGCTGATGCACTGCGTGGCCGGCCTCGACACCTTCTCCTCCGGATCCGTGCGCATCGGCGACACCGAGCTCGGCTCCCTGAAGGACAAGCAGCTCACCAAGCTCCGCCGGGACAAGATCGGCTTCATCTTCCAGGCGTTCAACCTGCTGCCGACGCTGACGGCGCTGGAGAACATCACCCTGCCGATGGACATCGCCGGACGGAAGCCGGACAAGGCCTGGCTGGAGCGGGTGATCTCCATGGTCGGCCTGTCCGGGCGGCTCAGCCACCGGCCCTCGCAGCTCTCCGGGGGCCAGCAGCAGCGCGTGGCCGTCGCCCGCGCCCTCGCCTCCAGGCCCGACATCATCTTCGGTGACGAGCCGACCGGAAACCTCGACTCGCGCTCCGGCGCCGAGGTGCTCGGCTTCCTGCGCAACTCCGTGCGCGAACTGGGCCAGACCGTCGTCATGGTGACCCACGACCCCGTCGCCGCCGCCTACGCCGACCGCGTGATCTTCCTCGCGGACGGCCGGATCGTCGACGAGATGTACGGCCCCACGGCCGACTCCGTCCTCGACCTCATGAAGCAGTTCGACGCGAAGGGCCGTACCAGCTGATGTTCCGCACCGCCCTGCGCAACGTCCTCGCGCACAAGGCCCGGCTGCTGATGACCGTGCTCGCCGTCATGCTCGGCGTGGCCTTCGTCTCCGGGACGCTCGTCTTCACCAACACCATCTCCGACGCCTACCAGAAGAGCTCCGCGAAGGGCTTCGACCAGGTCGACGTCGCCGTACGGCCCGCGTACCAGGACTCCCGGGGCGACCAGGTCGGCCGGACGGCCGGCCTGACCCGGGCCATGCTGGACAAGGCCGGCAAGGTCCCGGGCGCCGCCTCCGCGACCGGTGTCGTCAGCGGCTTCACCGCCGTCGCCGACCAGGACGGCAAGCCGGCCGGCGGCGACTGGCAGTCCGCCGGCGGCAACTACTGGGGCACCAAGGACGCCCGCTACCCGCTGGTCAGCGGCCACGCGCCGCACGGCGAGGACGAGGTGCTGCTCGACTCCAGGACCGCGAAGCGCGCCGGCTACCAGGTCGGCGACACCGTACGCCTGTCGGTGGACGGCCCGGTCCTCACCCCGGCCCTCGCCGGCATCTTCACCACCGACGACGGCAACGTGTCCGCCGGCGGCAGCCTCGCCCTGTTCGACACGCCGACGGCGCAGAAGCTCTTCGGCAAGAAGGGCACGTACGACGAGATCGACGTCAAGGCGGCGCCCGGCACCAGCCAGTCCGCGCTCAAGGCCGAACTCGACAAGGCCCTGCCGTCCCGCCTGGTGGAGACCGCCACCGGCAAGCAGCTCGCCGACGACCAGGCGAAGACGATCGCCGACTCGATGAGCAGCCTGAAGCAGAGCCTGCTGGTGTTCGCCGGCATCGCGCTGTTCGTCGGCACGTTCATCATCGCCAACACCTTCACCATGCTGGTCGCCCAGCGCACCCGGGAACTGGCCCTGCTGCGCGCGGTCGGCGCCTCCCGCCGCCAGGTGACCCGTTCGGTGCTCATCGAGGCGTTCGCGGTCGGAGCGGTCGCCGGTGTGGCCGGTCTGGCCGCCGGTATCGGCATCGGCGCGGGCCTGCGCTCCCTGCTGGGCTCCTTCGGCGCGAGCGTGCCCGACGGGCCGCTGGTGATCAGCCCGGGCACCGTGGTGGCCGCCCTCGCGGTCGGCGTCCTCATCACCATGCTGGCCGCCTGGCTGCCCGGCCGCCGCGCCGCGAAGATCCCGCCGGTGGCGGCGATGAGCAGCGTGCACGCCAAGGCGACGACCAAGTCGCTGGTGCTGCGCAACACGTTCGGCGCCCTGTTCGCGGCGGCCGGTGTCGCGGTGGTCCTCGCGGCCACGTCGATGGACGCCGACTCCGCGCAGGGTCCGATGGGCATCGGTGCCGTCCTGCTGATCATCGGCGTGTTCATCCTGACCCCGCTGCTGTCCCGGCCGCTGATCGCGGCCGCCGCCCCGGTCATGCGCGCCTTCGGCGTCTCGGGCAAGCTCGCCCGCCAGAACTCGGTGCGCAACCCGCGCCGTACGGCGGCCACGGCCTCCGCGCTGATGATCGGCCTGACGCTGATCACCGGTATGACGGTGACGGCGGGCAGCCTGCAGGCGGCGATCGACAAGATGGCCGGCTCGTCGCTGCGCGCGGACTACGTCGTCTCGATGACCAACGGCGACTCGCTCTCCCCCGACGTGGCGAAGAAGCTCGCCGCGACCGACGGCGTGACCGCCAGCAGCCCCGTGCGCCGTGCCGTCTCCCGCATCGACGGCTCCAGCGAGGTGCTGACCGGCGTCAACGGCTCCGCGATCGGCGTCCTGACCCATCTGGAGACGAAGCAGGGCACCTTCGAGGTGAGCGGCTCCCGGGTCGCCGTGGACGAGGACACGGCCAGGTCGCACGGCTGGAAGGCCGGGTCGGTCTTCACCGTGCACTACGAGGACGGCAAGCGGCAGAAGCTGACGGTCGCCGGTGTCTACCAGGGCAACGAGATGTTCAGGGAGATCCTGGTCGACAACAAGGCCCTCACCCCGCACCTGGCCCGTCCGGCCGACAGCGACGTCATGGTCAAGACCGCGGGCGGCGCCTCCAGCGCCACCAAGGACAAGCTGGTCAAGGCCCTCGACTCCAACCCGGCCATTAAAATCCAGGACAAGCAGGACATCTCCAACGCCATCGCGAAGATGTTCACGCTGATGCTGAACATGCTCTACGGCCTGCTCGGCATGGCGGTGATCGTCGCGGTCCTCGGGGTCATCAACACCCTGGCCATGTCGGTCTTCGAGCGCTCCCAGGAGATCGGTATGCTCCGCGCGATCGGCCTGGACCGCAGGGCGGTCAAGCGGATGGTCCGCCTGGAGTCGATGGTGATCTCCCTGTTCGGCGGGGTGCTCGGCATCGGGCTCGGCGTGTTCTTCGGCTGGGCGGCCGGTGAGCTGCTGGGCACGAAGCTGGCGACGTACGAACTGGTCCTGCCCTGGGGGCGGATGGCGCTCTTCCTGCTGCTGGCGGGCCTGGTCGGGGTGCTGGCCGCCCTGTGGCCGGCCCGGCGCGCGGCCCGGCTGAACATGCTGGCGGCGATCAAGGCCGAGTAGCCGTACGACGGTCAGGGCCCCCGTTCCGGTCGCGGAGCGGGGGCCCTTGCCGTGCCGGCCGTTCAGCCCGGGTCAGCCGTGCCAGGTGCGCGGGCGCAGCGGCAGGCCGGAGGCGCCGGACTCCGGGGTGCGGATCGCCAGGACCTGGTTGACGCCGATCCGGTTGCGTTCGAAGGCGAGCGCCGAGGCGGCCATGTACAGCAGCCAGACGCGGGCGCGGCCGGGGCTGGTGAGGCGGACCGCGTGGTCCCAGTCGGCCTCCAGGTTGGCCACCCAGCGGCGCAGGGTGCAGGCGTAGTGCTCGCGGATGGACTCCACGTCCCGCACCTCGAACCCGGCGCGTTCCAGCTGGGTGACGGTGCCGCCGATCGGGGCCAGTTCGCCGTCCGGGAAGACGTAGGCGTCGATGAACTCGTCCACGCGGTACGACGATTCGTCGTGCTGCGGGCGGCGGGCGATCTGGTGGTTCAGCAGCCGTCCGCCGGGCTTCAGCAGGCCGTACAGCCGGCGGGCGTACTCCAGATAGCGTTCGGCGCCGACGTGCTCGGCCATGCCGATGGAGGAGATCGCGTCGAAGGGGCCGTCCCTGACGTCCCGGTAGTCCTGGACCCGGATCTCCACCCGGTCGGTCAGCCCCTCGTCGGCGACGCGCTTACGGGCGTACGCCGCCTGTTCCTGCGACAGGGTGACCCCGACGACGCTCACACCGTGCTCGCGGGCCGCGTGGATGGCCATCGACCCCCAGCCGCAGCCGACGTCCAGCAGCCGCCGGCCTGACGTCAGGCCGAGCTTGCGGCAGACGAGTTCGAGCTTGTCGCGCTGGGCGCTCTCCAGCGTGGCACCTTTTCCGGCGGCCTCCCAGTATGCGCAGGAGTACACCATGGACGGGCCGAGGACGAGCTCGTAGAAGTCGTTGCCGACGTCGTAGTGGTGGCTGATGGCCCGCTTGTCGGTGTGCCGGGTGTGCAGGTTCCGGCGCGGCCTGCGGGCCTCCTCGCGCGGCGGGGCGGGCGGGACCGGGGGTCCCGCCAGCTTCAGCAGCTCACGTACGGCGGCCCGTACGGCGGGGTCGCGCACGGACTCGATCAGACCGCGGGCGTCCTCCCCGCGCTCCCAGACCAGGCCCGCCATCGCGTCCAGCACGGTGTACAGGTCCCCCTCGATCTCCAGGTCGCCGGAGACCCAGGCGCGGGCGAGCCCCAGTTCGCCCGGCTTGAACAGCATGCGGCGCAGGGCGCGGCGGTTGCGCAGGACGAGCGCCGGCGCGTCCGGCGGCCCGGCCTGCGAGCCGTCCCAGGCCCGCAGTCGGACCGGGAGCGGGGCTCCCAGTACCTGCTCGGCGATACTCCTCAGCCGCGACGCGGCGTCGGCCATGACGCACACCTCCAAGACGACGATCCCGGATGCCGGTAACCAGGTAAACACCGTCGGCCACCGAAAGTAGTCCCGCGGGTCGTCTTTTCGGGGGGAAAGCCGAAGGACCTCCCGCACCACGGATGGCGGGAGGTCCTTCGGACCGGTCAGCGACCGGTGGAGGTCAGGAGGCCTTGGCCTTCTCGCCGGCCTTGTCGGCCGTGCTCGCGGCGGCGACCGGCGCGGGCTTCGCGGCCTCGTAGAACTCCTCGCGCGGGTTCTCCATGGCGCCCAGGGAGACGACCTCGCGCTTGAGGAACATGCCGAGCGTCCAGTCGGCGAAGACGCGGATCTTGCGGTTCCAGGTCGGCATCGCCATGCCGTGGTAGCCGCGGTGCATGTACCAGGCGAGGCGGCCCTTGAGCTTGATCTTCACCTTGCCCATGACGATCATCGCCACGCCCTTGTGCAGGCCGAGACCGGCCACCGCACCCTTGTTGGCGTGCTCGTAGTCCTTCTGCGGGAAGCCCCGCATACCGGAGACCACGTTGTCGCCGAGGACACGGGCCTGGCGCAGCGCGTGCTGGGCGTTCGGCGGGCACCAGGCGTTCTCGTTGCCCGCCTTGCGGCCGACGAGGTCCGGGACCTGGGCGTTGTCACCGGCGGCCCAGATGTAGTCCGTGCCCTTGACCTGGAGCGTGGGCTCGCAGTCGACGTGGCCGCGCGGGCCGAGCGGCAGCCCGAAGCGGGAGAGCGCCGGGTTCGGCTTGACGCCGGCCGTCCACACGATCGTGTTGGAGTCGACCTCCAGGCCGTTCTTCAGCACGACGTGACCGTCGACGCAGGAGTCCATGGAGGTGGAGAGGTAGATCTCCACACCGCGGCCCTCGAGGTGCTCCTTGCCGTACTGGCCGAGCTTGGGGCCGACCTCGGGAAGGATCTTGTCGGCGGCGTCGACGAGGATGAAGCGCATGTCCTCGCGGGACACGTTCTTGTAGTACTTGGCCGCGTCCCGGGCCAGGTCCTCGACCTCGCCGATGGTCTCCGCGCCCGCGAAGCCACCGCCGATGAAGACGAAGGTGAGCGCCTTGCGGCGGATCTCCTCGTCGTTGGTCGAGTCGGCCTTGTCGAGCTGCTCGAGGACGTGGTTGCGCAGGCCGATGGACTCCTCGATGCCCTTCATGCCGATGCCCTGCTCGGCGAGGCCGGGGATCGGGAAGGTGCGGGAGACCGCGCCCATCGCGATGACGAGGTAGTCGAAGGGCAGCTCGTACGCCTCGCCCACCAGCGGGGCGATCGTGGCGACCTTGCGGTCCTGGTCGATGGTGGTGACCCGGCCGGTGAGGACCTCCGCCTTGGGCAGCACGCGTCGCAGCGGGACGACGACGTGGCGAGGGGAGATGTTGCCGGCGGCGGCTTCGGGCAGGAAGGGCTGGTAGGTCATGTACGACCGGGGGTCGACGACCGTGACGGTCGCCTCGCCGTAGCGCATCTTCTTGAGAATGCGCCGAGCTGCGTACAGGCCTACGTACCCACCGCCTACTACGAGGATCCTGGGACGCTCCGTGGTGCTCATGCCATCGAGTATCCACCCGCCTCGGAGGGGTCGCTCGTGCGCCCCTTCACAAGGTCTGACACACCCTGTGCTACACTCCGCGGCTCGCGTGACGCAGATCATGGCGGCCGAGGGGAACCGCAGCACTCTCGGAGCCGTTGTCAATGCCGCGTGAGCTGCCTCTCTCGCCGACGACCGAGCATGTGAGCCGTTCGCAACACCCCTGTCGGCACGCGATCCGAAGGTGCGGTACGACCTTCATCTGAACATGTTCAAAGGGCTCTTCGCCCCCTGGAAGGGCCCAGGGGAACCCTTCCGCGCCCCGACCGGGCCGAATTCCTTGTGAAGAACTTCACGAACTTTTCCGGGGCGGTCGCGACGGAGGGGCCCATAGGGCCCCTCGCTCCCGCTCAAACGTTATCCGTCCTGCTCAGCAGGCGACTACCCATGAGTAACAAAAGAGAGCTACGCCACCGACCACGCGATGCCGTCGAGGATGTCGTGTTCGCTGACGACGACCTCCTCGGCGCCGACCCGCTCCATGATCGCGAGCAGGACCAGGGCGCCCGCGCCGATGACGTCGACCCGGCCGGGGTGCATCGACGGGATCGCGGCACGCTCGGCGTGCGTGGAGCGCAGCAGCCACTCGGTGATCTCGCGGACACGGTCGCGGGAGATCCGGGAGTGGTGGATGCGCGCGGAGTCGTACTCGGGCAGTTCCTGGGCGATCGCGGAGACGGTGGTGACCGAGCCGGCCAGACCCACCAGGGTGTGCGCCTCGCGCAGCGGGACCGTCCGCTCCGCGAGGTCCAGGGCGGCCTCGATGTCGGCCCTCATGGCGGCGATCTGCTCCTCGGTGGGCGGGTCGGCGACCTCGCCGCCCCGCACCAGATGACGTTCCGTCATCCGCACGCAGCCGACGTCCACCGACCGCGCCGCCCGGACGTGGTCGTCACCGACGACGAACTCGGTGGAGCCGCCGCCGATGTCCACGACGAGATAGGGCCGGGTGAGGTCCTGCCGCCCCGTCAGTTCCCTGGTCGCGCCGGTGAAGGAGAACTCGGCCTCCTGGTCGCCGGTGATGACCTCCGGCTCGACCCCGAGGATGTCCAGCACGCCGCGCACGAAGTCGTCCCGGTTCTCGGCGTCGCGGGAGGCGGAGGTGGCCACGAAGCGCAGGCGCTCGGCACCGTGCTCCTTGATCACGGCCGCGTACTCACGGCAGGCCGCGAACGTGCGCTCCAGCGCCTCGGGGGCGAGCCGGCCGGTGCGGTCGACGCCCTGGCCGAGCCGCACGATCGTCATGCGGCGGTCCAGTTCGACGAGTTCGCCGGTCCGGGGATGCACATCGGCGACCAGCAGACGGATGGAGTTCGTACCGCAGTCGACGGCGGCGACGCGCGTCACTTCCGGTCCCCCTCGGTGTGTTCGAGCGTCACACAGGCACCCTTGCTCCACCACTGAGGCAGCATGGCGAGCGCCTCGTCGCCGAGCGGGTTCACGCCGGGGCCGGCGGCCAGCGAGTGGGCCACCAGGACGTGCAGGCACTTGACCCGGTCCGGCATGCCGCCCGCGCTCGGGAAGCCCTTCAGCTCGTCGATCCGGTCCCGGCGCCGGATGTAGTCCTCGTGCGCGGCCCGGTAGGCGGCGGCCAGCTCGGGGTCCGTCTGCAGCCGCTCGGTCATCTCCTTCATCACGCCGTTCGCCTCCAGCGTGCCGATGGCGGAGGACGCCTTCGGGCACGTGAGGTAGTACAGCGTCGGGAAGGGCGTGCCGTCGGGCAGCCGCGGCGCGGTCTCCACGACGTCCGGCTGACCGCACGGGCAGCGGTGCGCGATGGCCCGCAGGCCCCGCGGCGGGCGGCCGAGCTGCTGCTTGAAGGCCTCGACGTCCGCGTCGGTGGGGTCGGTGCGCGGAGTGGGCGGCGGGGGCGATTCCATGACTGCTCTTCGAAGCTTTCTGTCGGTTACGGCCGAAGGCCGGCGTTACTGCTCACTGGTCGGAGGCGTCGGACTTGTCGACGCCGTCCCAGACGTTCGCGTACCAGGGCCGGTGGGCGGCCCCGAGGTCGCCACGGGACTGCTGGGCCGCGCCCGGGTCGACGACCACGTACCCGGTCTCGCCGGGCTTCACATAGTGCAGCCGGCGCCGGATCTGCTGCTCGGCGTAGGAGTCGTCCTGCCAGCGTGCCTTGAGGTCGCGCAGCTGCTCGACCCGCTTGCGGGCCTGCTCCTGCTGCCGCTGGAGGTCGGCGATCTCCGCGCGCTGGGAGACGTACTGCCGCATCGGGTAGGCGAGCGCGACGATCATCGAGCACAGCACCAGCGCGAGCAGCGCCGCCCGGCCGGTGAGCCGGGAGCGGCGGGCCTGCCGTTTGGTCTGGGAGCGGTAGACCCGGGCCGCCGTCTGCTCGCCGAGCAGCCGCAGCCTGGTCGCGGTGGAGAAACGGTCCCGGTCCCTCACGGCCATGTGGCTCTCCCGCCTCCCCTTGCCCTGCGCTTCACACGTGCGTACGTCCCCGGACACGGTACGGGACCGGGTCCGGGGACGTACGTATGACTGGCTAAGACTTAGCCCAGGTTGCGTCAGCCCTTGAAGCGCGGGAACGCGCTGCGGCCCGCGTACACCGCGGCGTCGTCGAGGATCTCCTCGATGCGGAGCAGCTGGTTGTACTTGGCGACGCGCTCGGAGCGGGCCGGGGCGCCGGTCTTGATCTGGCCGCAGTTGGTGGCGACGGCCAGGTCGGCGATGGTGACGTCCTCGGTCTCGCCGGAGCGGTGGGACATCATGCACTTGAAGCCGCTGCGCTGGGCCAGCTCGACGGCGTCCAGGGTCTCGGTCAGCGAGCCGATCTGGTTCACCTTGACGAGCAGGGCGTTGGCGGTGCCCTCCTCGATGCCGCGGGCCAGGCGCTCGGGGTTGGTGACGAACAGGTCGTCGCCGACCAGCTGGACCTTGTCGCCCAGACGGTCGGTGATGACCTTCCAGCCGGCCCAGTCGTCCTCGAACAGCGGGTCCTCGATGGAGACGAGCGGGTAGGCCGCCACGAGCTCCTCGTAGTACTCCGTCATCTCGGCGGCGGAGCGCTCCTTGCCCTCGAAGAGGTACTTGCCGTCCTTGTAGAACTCGGAGGCGGCCACGTCGAGCGCGAGGGCGATCTGCTCGCCGGGCGCGTAACCGGCTTCCTTGATCGCTTCGAGGATGAGGTCGAGGGCCTCGCGGTTGGAGCCGAGGTTCGGGGCGAAGCCGCCCTCGTCGCCGAGGCCGGTGGACAGGCCCTTGTTCTTCAGGACCTTCTTGAGGGTGTGGTACACCTCGGTGCCCCAGCGCAGGGCCTCGGAGAAGGACTCCGCGCCGATCGGGGCGATCATGAACTCCTGGATGTCCACGTTGGAGTCCGCGTGCGAGCCGCCGTTGAGGATGTTCATCATCGGCACCGGCAGCAGGTGCGCGTTCGGGCCGCCGAGGTAGCGGAAGAGGGGGAGGTCGGACGCCTCGGAGGCGGCGTGGGCGACGGCGAGGGAGACGCCGAGGATGGCGTTGGCGCCGAGGGAGCCCTTGTTGTCGGTGGCGTCCAGGTCGAACATGGCCTGGTCGATCAGGCGCTGCTCGGTGGCGTCGTAGCCGACCAGCTCCGGGCCGATCTGCTCGATGACGGCGAGGACAGCCTTCTCGACGCCCTTGCCCTGGTAACGGTTGGGGTCACCGTCGCGCAGCTCGATGGCCTCGAAGGCGCCGGTCGAGGCGCCGGACGGGACGGCGGCACGACCCGTGCTGCCGTCGTCGAGGCCGACCTCGACCTCGACCGTGGGGTTGCCTCGGGAGTCCAGGATTTCCCGGGCTACGACGACGTCGATGGACGGCACGAGCATCTCCTTCTTGGATGTGACGCTGGAAGTGCGGGGCTTGCTGCCTTACGGCTGTGCCTTGCGACTAGAGCCTAACCGTCTCCGGGGGATCGGCCACCGACCGACCGCCCCGTGGACGGGGAGGGGCACACAGACGGTACCCATTGTTCATGGGCGGAACAAAGGGTGGGTGCAGGGGGCACGTAGAAAAGGCGGGGCACGCAGAAACGGCGGGGCACACCGAAGAGGCGGGGCACACCGAAGAGGCGGGGGGCGCACAGAAAAGACCCCGCCCCGGCGCGTACGGGGGAACACGCGCCGGGGCGGGGAGCCCGTGGGGACGGGGGCGGACCCGAGGACTGCCGCCGCTTACTTCAGGTGCAGCTGCTGGCCCGGGTAGATGAGGTTCGCGTCCTCGACGATGTCCTTGTTCAGCTCGAAGAGCTTCTGCCAGCCGCCCTGGACGTGGTGCTCGACGGCGATGGAGCTGAGGGTGTCGCCCTTGACGACCTTGTACTCGCCGTCGCCCTTCTTGACCTTCTTGCCGGTCGGGGTGGTGACGGTCTTGCTCGCGGACGGAGCCGTGCGCTCGGCGGAGCGGGAGGCGGCCTGCTGGTCGGAGCGCGTGGTGGTGCTGGGCGCGGTGCTCTTCGACGAGGTGGTGTTCGAGGACGTGGTGTTCGAGGAGGTGCTGGGCGCAGAGCCGTTGTAGGCGGCGCCCGACAGGCCCGTGCCGCAGACCGGCCAGGCGCCCTTGCCCTGCGCGGCGAGGACCTTCTCGGCGACGGCTATCTGCTGCGCCTGGGTGGCCTGGTTGGCCTGCGGGGCATAGGCGGTGCCGCCGTACGCGGCCCAGGTGGAGGCGGAGAACTGCAGACCGCCGTAGTAGCCGTTGCCGGTGTTGATGGACCAGTTGCCGCCCGACTCGCACTGGGCGACCGCGTCCCACTCGGAGGCGGTGGCGGCGGAGGCGTTGCCGACCGCCATCAGCGGGGCGGCGACGGCGGCGCCGGTGACACCGGCGAGCGTGATGGCGCGGACGGCCTTGGACGGACGACGGTGCTTGCCCTTGCCGGAGAACAGCATGGATCAATCCCCTCACCGACGCCTGCGAGGTGAGCTGTCGGGTTCGGGCCGGTTGAGTTGCCCGGCCGCGCACTCGCTTTCGCGAGGCGCGGCTTCACCCCCAGCCGGTACCGGCGTGAACCGCCGGGCCCGGCACTTACCTTGGGTCCCCCGCTCCTGCCCACGGCGCTTGACGCGACGACTGTTCCCGGGCAACCGCTGGCAGGATTCGGCGTTGCGGCCGCCGGGGCTCGTGGTGACGAGCGGTCCTGACCGTAGACACGTGATCGAGGGAATTTCAAAGACGATCAGGGCTTCTGAGACTCATCCCACACTTTCACCGAATCGGACATCAGCGGCGAAAGGGGGCGTCAACTGCCGCTAGTTTCCGCCCTTTTCGGCACCGACTTCCAGGGTCTGACCGGCGGTGATGTGGTTCGGGTCGGCACCGATGACGCTCTTGTTCCCGTCGTAGAGCGCATGCCACCCGCCGGCGACGCCCAGGGAGTCGGCGATGGAGGCCAGGGTGTCCCCCTCACGCACGGTGTAGGCGTCCGTCGCGCGGCCGGCGTGACGGCCGGAAGAGGGGGCATTCTGACCGTTTGTCACGCTTTCGTCCGCACTGCCGCCCCGGTGGCGTCCGCCGCTGCCGAGCGCGCCGGTGTCGACCAGGCTCCAAGAACCGGCGGACTGCTGGTAATTGTCCGATTCGTCGGTACCGGGGGTTGCCGTCGGTGAGCTGCCATCGCCCTGCGAGCCGCCACCGTCGGAGGAACCGGTCTTGTCGGGCTTGTCGGACTTGGGGGTACCGGTTCCAGCGGAGCCCCCGGGCGCCTCCGGGGTCTTCGTGGCGTGGTGGCTCTGGTGCGGAGACGGCGTGGCGCCCGAGTCCGACGGGGAGCCGGAGGCAGCCGGACCCGAGGAGGCCGAGCCGGAGGAATCCGAACCGGAGGCCGAGTTGGAGGTCGAGTCGGAGCCGGAGTCGGAACCAGAGCCGGATGCGGACGAATCCGGCAGACCGGACGGGTCGGAGCTGTCGGCCGAGCCGGAGGTGTCCCCGGAGCCGCCCGTGTCACCCGACCCGCCGGTGCCGCCGGGGCCGCCGACGCCGGTGTCGACGTCGACCGAACCGGAGTCGGAGGTCAGGCCGGAGAGGACGGCGCAGGTGGCCCACCGCTTGGTGCCCTGGTCGGCCAGGATCTTCTCGGCGACGGCTATCTGCTGCGAGCGGCTGGCCTGGTCGGCGCTGTCGGCGTACTGCGTGCCGCCGTACTTGCCCCAGTCGTCCTGCGAGATCTGCAGGCCGCCGTAGTAGCCGTTCCCGGTGTCCGCGCTCCACGAACCGCCGCTCTCGCACTCGGCGACCTTGTCCCAGGTGGTGCCGTCGGCCGCGTGGGCGCTCGCCGCGCCGAGCAGCGGGATGGCGATGGCGGAGCCGGTCACTCCGGCCGCGACGAGGAGGGCCGGAGCCTGACGGGGGCGACGGTGACGACCGTTCCCGGAGAGCATGCGGAAGCCTTTCGTGCGACAGCAGGACCGGCGCGGCGCACTGAAACCCTTCGCCACGCTGATGGGTGAACGTATCGGCAGACGATCACTTGTCACAAGTTAATGCCGCGCAGATCACGTGAAGATCACAAAGTTGAACGCCCTTCACGTTCACCGTCGCCCGGCTGTTCCGGCGGCCGGCGTGAACTCGACGGGCAGGGTGCGCAGGCCGCGCATGATGAGCCCGCCACGCCAGCGCAACTCGTCCGGGTCCACGGCGAGCCGCAGGTCCGGCAGCCGGGTGAGCAGGGTGGCGAGCGCGGTCTGGCCCTCCAGCCGGGCGAGCGGCGCGCCGAGGCAGTAGTGGATGCCGTGGCCGTAGCCGAGGTGCTGGTTGTCGCGGCGGGCGAGGTCCAGCACGTCCGGGCCGGCGAACCGCTCCGGGTCCCGGTCGGCCGCCGCGAGCACCACGAGCACCGGGTCCCCGGGCGCGATGTCCTGGCCGCCGATGGTGAGCGGCTCGGTGGCGAACCGCCAGGTGGCCAGCTCCACCGGGCCGTCGTAGCGCAGGAGTTCCTCCACCCCGGTCTCCAGCAGGCCGGTTTCCCGCCTGGCCAGGGAGTCCTGGAGCCGCTCGCGCTGCTCGGGGTGGGTGAGCAGGGCGTAGGTGCCGTTGCCGATGAGGTTGACGGTCGTCTCGAAGCCGGCGAACAGCAGGATGAACGCCATCGCCGCGGCCTCGTTCTCGGTGAGGTGCTCGCCGTGGTCGGAGGCCCGGATGAGGCCGGAGATGAGGTCCTCGCCGGGCGCGGGCTCGGCGGGCAGCGCCTCGCGCTTCTTGTGGATGAGCTCGGCGAGGTAGCCGCGCATCTTCTTCACCGACCGGGCGACTCCGCCCCGCGGCCCTCCGCCGTGCCGGATCATCATGCCCGCCCAGTCCCGGAAGTCGTCCTGGTCCTCGCGCGGGACACCGAGCAGGTCGCAGATGGCGTAGATGGGCAGCGGGAAGGCGAACTCGTGGATGAGGTCGGCCGAACCGCTCGCCGCGAAACGGCCGATGAGGTGGTCGGTCAGCTCCTGCACCCGGGGTGCGAACTCCGCGACCCGGCGCGGGGTGAACGCCTTGCTGACCAGCCGGCGCAGCCGGGTGTGGTCCGGCGGGTCGATGTTCAGCAGATGGGTCATCAGCTCGGCCTTGCGCTCGCCGGGGATGCCGGTCTTGCCCTTGGCGTGCGCGGGCTCGTCGTGATGCGCCGGGTTCTTGCTCAGCCGCTGGTCGGCCAGGGCCTGCCTGGCGTCGGCGTACCGGGTGACCAGCCAGGCCTCGACCCCGCTGGGCAACCGCGTCCGGTGCACCGGCGCGTGCTCGCGCAGCCAGGCGTAGGCGGGGTAGGGGTCGGTGGCGAACTCCCAGGTGAACAGGGCGGGAGCGGAGTCGGGGAGGGAGTGTGGGGTGGAGCCGGGGGCGGTCCGGGGGTGGTGCTGGTCGGTCACTCCCCGACCGTATCCGGACTCGGGTGGGCCTCCGCGTCCCGGTGGCCGTCGCGGGCCGCGCGTATCGCCTCGGGCCCGGCACCCTCCGCCTGCCGGATCGCGTCCCGGTACGCCCGCGCCGCCGCCCGCAGGGCCGACTCCGGGTCCACGCCGTCCGCCTCGGCACGGACCGCCAGGGCGAGCAGTTCCCAGCCGATGCCCTCGCCGTGCGGCAGGCGTACGTCCAGGTCCGCCGTACGGGCGCGGGAGGCGAGCTTGGCGGCGAGGGCCAGTCCGGGCTGGCCGAGCGGGACGCCGTCCGTGACCGAGGTGCGCTGCTTCTCCTCTGCCTTGGTGCGCAGCCAGTGCGCCTTGACGTCCTCCGGTGTCTCGGCCTTCTCGTCGCCGAAGACATGCGGGTGCCGGTGGACGAGCTTGGCGACGATGCCGCCGGCCACGTCGTCGACGGAGAACGGCGCGTCCGGGTGTTCCTCGGCGATCCGGGCGTGGAAGACGACCTGGAGCAGGACGTCGCCCAGCTCCTCGCGCAGTTCCTCCCGGTCGCCGGCCTCGATCGCCTCGACCAGCTCGTACGCCTCCTCGAGGCCGTACTTGGCGAGGCCCTCGTGGGTCTGCCGGGACGACCAGGGGCATTCGGCGCGGATGCGGTCCATGACCTGCACGAGGTCCAGCAGGCGGGCGCCGGGCAGGTCGTAGGAGGCGGGCAGCAGCTCCAGCTCCGGCATGCGGACGCGGCCGGAGCCGGCCAGCCGGGCCAGGCCGTCGGTGAGCGCGGGCTCTCCCTCAGCGGTGGCCACGACCACCACGGTCCGCCCGCCGGCGCACGCGTCGACCAGCTCCTGCGCGGTGGGGGACGCCTCCTCCACCGCTATGCCCGCCTCGCGCAGATACGGCAGCTGCGGATGCGCCCCGTCCGCGCAGAGCACGGCGTCGGCGGCGCGCAGTGCCTGCCAGGCGGGCCAGGACAGCAGACCGGGGGCGACGCGGTGGCTGGTGGTGAGCAGGACGATGCGGCCCGGGTCGGTGGCGGGGGCGAGGTCGGAGCTGGATGCGTTCACAGTCCGAACGTAACCCACGGTGGGAGGCAGCGGATTTGGCTATCCACAGGGTGGGGGTGTTCATGTGATCGTATGACTGCCGACCGTCGACCGGCTACGCCGTCAGCGGCTGTCCGCCCGACACCGCCGTGACCTCCCGTACCCACGGCGTCCTGGCGTCCACGCGGCTGCTCTTCTGCACGTCCCAGCCGCCGTAGCGCGGGTTGAGGGAGATGCGGAGTTCCCGGGATGCGGTGGACAGGGCCTTCCAGAAAGCGGGCCGGGAGGTGTCGGTGCCGAGCTTCTGGGCCAGCTTCTGCGCCTCCAGCTGGAGCCGGAGGTTGTCGTCGAGGTGGGCGGGGGCGATGCCGTACTTCTGCAGCCAGGCGGCCTGCAGCCCCTTGGCGCCGCCGGCCTGCTGCTCCAGGCCGGCACGCATCTGCTGGACCTCCTTGCGGGTGACCGTGATGTCCGCGTCCTGCGCGGCACGGTCCAGCACCCGGTCGAGGACCATGTTGTGCAGGGTGTCCCGGGTGAGACTGCTGGTGGAGGCGAGGACCTGCTGGTACTGGGTCTCGTCCGGCACCGCGGCCCGCTGTGCCCTGCGGACCTCGTCGACCCGGCTCTGCAGCTGGGCGACGGTGATCCGCTGCCCACCGACGACGGCCGCGGCGCCCGGGTGCGTGTCGTTTCCGCAGGCGGTGAGCAGGGGTGCCGCGGCGGCGATCGCGGCGGTGAGGACGAGCGCGGTGCGACGGCGGCGGTGCAAGGGGACCTCCAAGGGAGATTGTGCGACGGTGCACAAAGTCTTGCGGTGATCGATGGTAGGCAGTGGGCGGGCCGGGGCCAACCCATTCGACCAACGATTCGCACGCACTTGGGGCACCGCTGCGCCCCCGCACCCACCGCTTCGGCTCAGCCGGTGGCGCACGCCCCGTTCGTGACGTCGTACGCGCTAACCGCGCACCTGTCCGAGCCACTGCAGGGTGCGCCGGATCTCCAGGGCCATCGGGTGACCGGGGCCGCGCAGCCGCTCCACGTCCATCAGCAGCCGGGCCAGCGTGTCATGGGCGGACGGCCGGTCGCCCACGGCGAGCAGCAGATGGCCGATACGCCGGCGGACGTCATGGGCGAGCTGCGGGTCGCCGGAGACGTACTGGTTCTCGTAGTACGGCAGCAGCGCGCGGTACTCGGCGAGCGCCGCCGCCGGTTCGCCCAGCTGCTCCAGGCACTGCGCGGCCTCGTAGCGGTAGCGCAGGGACTGCGGGTCGGCCTGGCCGGCCTCGGCGGCGCGTTCGTCGGCGAGGCGGCGCAGTTCGGGCAGTGCGCGCCGGTACTGGCCGTCGTCCATGAGCGTCGCCGCGTACTGCTTGCGCAGCGTGCGCACCACCGGGGAGTGCTCGCCGTGCTGTTCGGCGGCGGCGGGCAGGATCGCGCCCAGGATGTCCACGGCCTGGGTGATGCGCCCCTCCCCCAGCAGGCGCTTGACCTCGTCCACGGCCGCGGCGACGTCCGGCTTCTCGGCCACGCGCGGCGCCGGCGCGACGGGGGCGGGCTGGGGCGCGGGGGTCCGCGCACGGTCCGGCCAGGGGGCGTGCGGGCGCAGGAAAGGGCGCGTGGGGTCCAACGGCGCCCCTGTGGGCGTCCCGCGCGCGGGCAGGAGCAGCGCCAGGTCCTCGTACACCTCCTGCGCGGAGGCCGGGCGGTGCTGCGGGTCCTTGGCGAGCAGCCGCAGGACGAGCGTCTCCAGCGCCTCGGGGACCTCGGGGCGGATCCGGCGCACGGGCACCGGCGGCTCGTACAGGTGCCGGTGCAGCACGCCGAGCGCCGTGGAGCCCGCGAACGGCACGTCACCGCTGAGCAGTTCGTGCATCAGCACGCCGAGCGCGTACAGGTCGGTGTACGGGCCGACCGCGCCGCCCATCGCCTGCTCCGGCGCCATGTAGGCGGGCGAGCCGATCGGGGAGCCGGTGTGGGTGAGACGCGTGGTGTCGGTGTCCATGACGGACGCCACGCCGAGGTCGAGCACGGTGACCGTGCCGTCCTGCTTGACCATCACGTTGCGCGGCTTGAGGTCGCGGTGCACGATCGGCACGGCGTGCACGGCGCTCAGCACGGCGCACAGTTGCGCGGCCACCGCGACCGTCCACGGCCACGGGTACGGATCGTGCTCGGCGAGATGGTCGGACAGGTCGGCGCCGTCGATGTACTGCATGACGAGGAACAGCTCCTCGCCCTCGCTGCCCGCGTCGTGCACGGTCACCAGACCGGGATGGTCCACCTGCGCGGTCACCCGGCACTCGCGCAGGAACCGGCGGCGCAGCTCGTCCGCCTCCTGGCCCGCCACCTTGTCGGGGCGCAGCAGCTTCACCGCCACGCGCCGGTCGAGCCGCCGGTCGTACGCCGTCCACACCTGGCCCATGCCGCCCTGCCCGATGAGCGTGGACAGCTCGTACCGGCCGGCGACGACTCGTCCTGTCGCCACGCTCACCTGCCGCCCTCGTGGCTGTCGTGCCGGCCGTCGTGCTGGCGCAGGTAGTCGCTCAGCTCGTCCAGTTCGGCGCGCACCTGCTCGATGTGGGTGGGCGCCGGGCGCTGCGGCGGCGGGGTGGCCAGCGGCGGCCGGGGCGGGGGCGTGCGGGGCATCGGGGGCGGCGTGTGCGGGGCGACCGGGGCCGGCGGGAAGGGCGTTTCGCGGCCCGCGTGACCGATCGGCACGGTGGGGACGGTCGCCGCCGGGTACGGGTTCGCGGGGCCCGGGTAGGCGTAGCCGGCCTGTGCCGCGTACGTCCGCCGCCACAGTGCGTAGTGGCGGATCTCCGCGGTGAGGTAGTACGCCGTCGTGGCCACCAGCCCGCCGAACAGCATGAACATGCCGAAGTAGCCGATCGGGGTGTGCACGTCGTCGCCGGGCTCGCTGCCCACCAGCGCCACGCTGAGGAAGTTGATGATCAGCGCGGCGCCGAACAGGCACCAGTCCAGCGCCCGCCGCGTGACGATCGCCAGCCGCAGCAGCATCACCCAGGCCAGGAAGCCGATGCTGAACATCCCGATCGCCACGAACAGCAGACGCAGCAGAACCAGCCCTGCGGTGTGCGGCGGCTGCTTCACCGGCTGTCCGTAGCCGTGGCCTTGCATGACTGCTCCTGATGCCTGATGTGGGCGTGCGTGTCCGCCCGGCGCGCTCCGCGGGGCGGGCAACGCCGGTCGTGCGATTGTCGCTTCGAGCATATGACCCGACACGGACAAGGACACGGGCGAGCGTCCCGGTTGTACCGAACCGTTGTCCGGCCCGCACCCACGATCAGTCAGGCGCCACCGTGCCGTCGGTGAGGCCGTCGTACATCCCGCGCACGAGCTGGTCCCCGAGCCGGCTCGCGTGGCGCAGCGACCGCTCGAACTCGTCGAGTGCGCGGAAGCGCGCGCCGTAGCGCCGTTGTTCGTCCAGCGGAAGCCGGGGCAGCTGTAGGCGGCGCACGTCCAGCCGGGTCGCGGTGGAGGCATAGCTGCTGGCCTGCCGGTTGTTCGCGGTGCCGCGCAGGAAGCCGGCGAGGAACCACGGGTCGAGCGCCGTGCGATCGGGGCGCAGAAGCACGAGGTTGCGCCCCAGGGCGGCGCCCCCCGTCGCCTCGTCGATCACGCGCGCCACCGAGCCACCGCCCAGAACCGGTACGACGACGTCGCCCGGCTCGGTCAGTACGGCCTCCTCCTCGCTCTCCGGCAGCGTCCCGGAGGGCGCCGAGCCGGCGAGGACGTCGTGGTCGGTGAGCACGGGCACGCGCGCGTGGCCGCCGTTTCCACCGGTGCGCATCATCAGCGCGCCTCCGCGCGCGAGTTCACCGACGGTGGTGAGCGGCCAGCGCGCGCCCGGCGCGGGCGCTGCGGGCGGCGGAGTGAGCTCGGCGGTCAGGCGCAGGGTCGCGCCGAGGCGTTCGCGCACCGCCGTGAGCTGCTCCGCGCCGTCGGCCACGGCGGCCGGCGGCAGATGGCGGGCGGGGGCGAGGTCGACGTCGTCGTCGAGGAGTTCGATGACCGGCACGGACCGGGCGAGCCCCGGCCGGTCCTCCAGCCGCCCCGCGCGCTCGAAGGCGCGCCAGGCGTCCAGGGCCGCCTCCCGCACCGCCGCCCAGTCCGGCCCGCCGCGCCCCTCCCCGGCGAACCTCCCCGTGTCCACGAGCAGCACCTCGGGCGCCGCCGGCGTCCGGTCGGGCCGGCGCAGCACCCATACGTGCAGCGGGATGTTGTACGGCGGAGCCGCCCCGACCGGCAGCGCGATCACGGCCCTGAGCGCGCCCCGGCGCAGCAGGTCGGCACGGATCCGGCGCCCGGAACGGCGGGAGGCGGCGGCCGGCGGCATGAGCAGCACGGCGAAGCCGCCGTCGGCCAGCCGGGCCAGCGCGTGCTGCACCCAGGCCAGCTCGGACTCGGTGCGGGCCGGGAATCCGTACTCCCAGCGGGGGTCGTAGGCGAGTTCGTCGTGGCCCCAGTTGCGCTCGTTGAACGGCGGATGGCACAGCACGGCGTCGGCGCGCAGTACGGGGTGGGCATCGGCGCGCAGGGTGTCGCCGGCGGCGCCGCGCACGGTGGCCCGGGAGTGCAGCGCGAGCCGCAGCGCGGTGAGCGCGGCCAGGTCGGGTGCGCTGTCCTGGGCGTACAGCTCCTGGTCGGGGCGGGTGCCGACGGCCCGCAGCAGGGCGCCGGTGCCGCAGGCCGGGTCCAGGACGGTACGGGCGGGGCCGGCGAGGTCGGCCATGAGTCCGGCGAGTTCGGCGGGGGTGAGCGTGTACTGGCGGGGGTTGGCGTCCAGGTGCCGGCCCAGCAGGAATTCGAAGGCCTGCCGCGCCCCCAGCTCAGCGGCCAGCTCGGCCGCGCCGCGCAGGAGGGGGGCGGAGAGGAGGAGTTGGGGGCCGGAGGGGGTGCGCAGCGCGGGGGTGGCGGTGGGGGTCGCGGGGGTGGGTGAGGTGTTCGCAGCAGGTGCCGCGGAGGGCGGGTTCACACCGGGCGTCGAGGAGCCGGCGTTCACAGCAGGTGCAGCGTGACCCGAGTTCACACCTGGCGTCGAGCGGAGGGCGTCCGCAGCCAGTGCCGCGTGACCGGAGTTCACACCCGGCGCCGTTGCACCGCCGTTCACGCCGGGTGCCGCCGGCGCGGCGTTCACAGCATCTGCCTCACCACGCCCATTCACCCCCTGAGCGCCACCGGAGGTGTTCACAGCAGCCACATGCCCCGCAGTTCGGCCGCCGCGCACCACCTGCCCCGCTGCTCCGCCGAAGCGCGGTGTCAGCGCCTGTTCCAGCGCGCCCGGCAGCATCGCGGCCAGGCGCGCGTCGGAGCCGGCGCTCACGTCGAGCCAGACGGTGGGTCGCTCGTGGATCAGCAGCAGGACGCATCCCGCGTGGACCAGGGCGGCCAGCGGGCCCTCGGGATGTCCGACGAGTTGCTGCCAGACGCGTTCCCGCAGCGGGACCTCGGCGATTTTGCCCTGCTTGCGCAGCCAGGCCTCGACCTCGGCGAGCGCGAAGGAGGGGCTGGTCTCGGTGCCACCGACCGGCTTGGGGAAGTCGGCGTGCCGGCGCCGCCAGTTGCTCACCGCGGCTCGGCCCACTCCGGCGAGCCGGGCGATTCCGGCGGCGGTCACCTCTGTCGCGCTGTGCTGCACCGGCCCCGCTCCCCTCGTCCCGTGTGTGGACCGAGCATACCGGCGCACACAAGATCCAAGCATTCACGAGCGTGTACACATCCAGACCCGTGAACCATGTTGACTCGGTTCACAAGCTCTGTTCTTATTGGCGCCGCGAACGATCGGCCGCTCACCGGTCACACTCACCCCTGTTACACCCACCCCTGTTTCAAGGACTGTCATGCACCTTTCCCCCCGTGTCACCACGCTGCTCGCCGTCGCCGTGCTTCCCCTGGCCCTCACCGCCTGCTCCTCCGGTTCGACCAAGGCGAAGGACCCGAACGCCGGTCTTTCCACCGGTACGCAGCTGAAGAAGGCACTGGCGCCCGCGTCGGCCTTCCCGGCCGGGCTCACCGCCGAGGCCGACGGTGCCTCGGACAGCGGCGGCGCGTTCCTCTCCCCGTCCGGCAGGACGACCGGTAAGCCGGACTGCACCAGGCTGGAGGGCACCTCCTGGATCCAGCTGAGCGGCTTCAAGGGGGGCGTGTCGTTCGCGCAGAACGACTACGCCAACCAGGACAAGACCGAGGAAGTCGCCCAGGAGATCGACCAGTTCCAGGGCGCCACGGCCACCGGCGTGATGAAGGACCTGCAGGACGTCGCCACCCGGTGCACCACGTTCACGGACACCGACACGCACGCCAAGGTGAAGCTCACGAGCACGCGCACGGCCGGGCTCGGCGACGAGGCCCGCACGATGACGCTGAAGAGCGGCGCCTGGGAGAACGGCACCACGCTGATCGCGGCACGCTCGGGCAGATCCGTGGTCACCGTGCTGTCCACGGCGGGCGGCGACAACGGCGCCGCGTCCGCGAAGAAAGTAACGACGACGATCCTGGCGGCGCTGAAGAAGGAGGCACAGCCGGGCGGCCGGGCCTGAACACCGGCTGCCCAGCCGCCACCCCGCCCCCGTGAAAGATGCCGATGCCTCCGACGTCCCGCCCCGCCGACAGGACGGCCGCCGAAGAAGCCGCCGTACGACACCGCGTCCTCCCCGGAACCTCGCCGCGTGCCGCGCTCGCTCTCGGCCTGCTGATCGGGTTCTATCTGCTGGCCCTGCTCGTCCTCGCCGCGCTGGCGCTCCTGGACGTCGCCCTGGCCCGGGGCCCCGGTTTCACGGTCGTCGCCGTCGAGGGCTACCTCGGCTCACTGGCGATCGCCTGGTGCGTGGTGCGGGTCGTCCTTCTCAGCCGTGGCCGCGGGGACGGGCGGGACGGGCCTTCCGGTCTGTCGCTGACGCCGCAGGAGCAGCCGGAGCTGTGGCGGCGCGTGCGTGACCTGGCCGAGCGGGTGGGCACGCGGCCGCCCGGGGAGATACGGGTGGTCCCGGGGGCCAACGCCATGGTGCGGGAGGACGTCCGGTGGCTCGGGCTGGCCGCGGGCGAACGACGGCTCTTCCTCGGCGTGGCGCTGCTGATCGGCCTGCCGGAGGACGAGCTGGACGCCGTACTCGCGCACGAGCTGGGGCATTACGCGCATGACGACACCCGGCTGGCCGGCCTGGTCTGGGCACTGCGCAGCAGGTTGCTGCACACCGTGCTCACCTTGCAGCAGCGGGCCGCGCGTCAGGAGGCCGAGGAGAAGGCGGCGTCGGCCGCACGGGCCGCACGGCGCCGGGCGGCCGGCAAGCCGCCACCGGTGACGCGGGAGCCCACGCGGGGCCCGGACCACTATCTGGCCGTCGTCTTCTCCGCGTACGCGAGGCTGTGCCTCCGCCTGACCGAGGCCGTCAGCCGCCGGCAGGAGTACGCGGCCGATCTGATGGCCGCCCGGATCGCCGGGCGGGACACCACGGCCGCCGCACTGCGCCGTATCCCCGCGCTCGAAGCCGCGGACGACCTCTATCTGAGCACTTACGCGCGGATGGGCTGGGCGGCCGGCCTGCTGCCGCCGGAGGGTCAGTTCTACGGCGGGCTCGCTCTTCTGCTCGCCGACGGCACACGCCGGGCGGAACTGGAGGCGCCGGCCCAGGAGCCGCTCCCGGAGCAGAGCTCTCCCTACGACAGCCATCCGCTCACGGCCGATCGCATCGCGGCGCTTGAGGCACTCCCCGACGACGGACGCGCCGCCCGGCGCGTGCGGCGCCCCGCGTCCGCGGCGCTCCGGGCCCCGGACGGCCTCCTGGCCGAGCTGGAGCGGGTCGTGCTGAGCCCGCAGGCGCTGTCCATGCGGCGGGTGCCGTGGTCCGAACTGCCGTCGCAGACCCGGCGCGCGAGCTGGGCGCGGGGTGCGGAGCCGCTGCTGCGGGCCATGACCCAGGCGGCCGGCGCGAGGGGCGTCACCCCACCCGGAGGCACGCACCTCGGCCGTCTCCTGGACATGATCGACCACGGCCTGCTGTACGACATCGCCGGCCGGCTGCCCAGATCGGAGCAGGCCGGCCGGAGCAGCGGCCGTGCGGCGCGCGAGTTCGCCAGGACGGCCTTCCGCTCGGCCCTGCGCCACCTGGTCCTGCTCGCCGCGCTGGACGCGGGGCTGTGCCGGTGGGAGCTGTGCTGGGCGGGGCCCCCGGTGCGGCAGGTGGCGCCCGACCGGCTCGCCGAGGCACTGGAGGAGGCCCTGGACTGCGCGGTCGCCGATCCACCGGACACGGCACCACTGCGCGCCCTGCTGTCCGGCGGGGCCGTTCTCTGGTAGGCCGACACGGCACTCCCACCCCCCGTCCTGCCCCGGCCGCCGCCCCGCGCCCTGCCCCGACACCTGCCCTGACACCCTCCCGCTCTCCCGCTCTCCCGCGAAAGCCTCTTCGGTCACCTCTCCAGGCGGCCCCACTCGGAAAGACCCGGTATGAACGTCCTGATCGACATAGCCGGTGCCGGCGCCCTCGTCTACGCGGCCGTCACCATCCCGCGCAACGCCCGCAAGGCGCGCGCACTGCGGGCCGAGGCGAAGGCCAAGGCGCCGGTCAACATCGACGCCGCCCAGTACGGGCTGGTGCCCGCCGCGCAGCTCGACACCCGTTTCGCGGGCCCGGATCCGGAGGCCGACGCGGTCGCGGCAGCGGCGCTCGCCGGTGACTGGCGGCGGGCCGCCGCCTACCTGGCAGGGGCGGGCCGCGACTGGGACCTGCGGTGGTACCGGCTCGGCATCCTCACGCACGCGGCCGCCGAGGACGACACCTGGGTCCAGGCGTGGAGAACCGAGCACCCCGACGACCCGTCCGCCGCGCTGGTGCACGCCGACGCGCTGGTCGCGCTCGCGGGCAAGGTCCGCGGTGGAAAGGGGGCGAAGCACACCACGGCCGAGCAGTTCGAGGGCTTCCACCGGCTGCTGGCCCAGGCGCTGCCCGCCTGCCAGGAGGCCGCGCGGATGGCACCCGACGATCCCTGCCCCTGGATCGCGCAGATCACCATCGCTCTGGGTCTGGGCTGGTCGCACGACGAGTTCCGCGCGCTGTGGGCAGAGATCACCGCACGCGACCCGCACCACTTCGGTGCCCATGCCAACGCCTTGCAGTACTGGTGCGCCAAGTGGCGCGGTTCGCACGAGCTGATGTACGCGTTCGCCGAGCAGGCCGCCGCCTCCGCCCCGCCGGGAAGCCTGCTGCCCGTACTGCGCCTGTACGCGCTGTTCGAGCACGCGTTCCGGGAGCGCGACGAGCCCGTGTACGGCCAGCCGTTCGTACAGGCGGCCGTGGACGCCACCCTGGACGCCGTGGACCAGGTGCCGGCCGGGCACCACCGGCTGCCGCTGGTCCGGCATCTGCTGGCGAAGATGCTGTTCCAGACGAAGCGGTACGCGGAGGCCGTCGAGCAGTTCCGGGCGGTCGGCGGATACATCGGCAGCGTGCCCTGGACCTACTCCGGCGACCCGGTCAAGGCCTTCGTCCACGCCCGCACCAACACGTTCGTCTTCTGGGAGAAGGCGGGCTGCCCCGCCCCTCCGCCCCGCGGTCACGCCACCGGGCTCTGACGGTCACCCGGGCGCGGGTTCGGCCGGCTACAGCGCGTGCCGCATCCAGACATTGGGCTCGACGTATACGGCGTACCCGCGCTCCGGTTCACAGCGGACCGGGACGAGCGCGCCGGGCACCTCGACGTCCTCTGCGGTGTCGAACGGCAGCCCCGTCCAGCGGCGCCACTCCTCCAGCGAGGCGCCCACGGTCATGGAGGCCGGCGCGATGGAGTCGATGCGTGCGCCGGCCCGCGCGTGGACGCGCAGCCACGGGTCCTCGGGCAGGCCGTCGGGGCGGACCCGGTGGGCGTACTCGGTGATCGGGGTGTGCGGTTCGCGGTGCTTGGCGCTGGGGCGGACGGGGGCGACGACCTCGCGGAAGCCGCGGGCGCGGGCGCGGTCCCGCATCGCCGAGAGCATGACGGCGGACAGGCCGTGGCCCTGGGCGTGCGGGGCGATGGTGACGGAGACGGCGCTCACCGTGTCGGGGCGGGTGCCGCGGCGCAGGTCGGCGAAGGCCCAGAGCAGGATCTGGTCCCAGCCGCGCGCGGGCAGGGTGCGCCGGCCGTCGGTGTCGAGGGCGAAGGGCACGCTGAAGGCGTGGGCGACAATGTCGCCGTGCTCGTCCTCGGCGAACAGCGCGTACTGAGGCAGTTCGGTGGGGATGCGGCCGTAATGGGCGGTGCCCACGGGGTCGTTGGTCACGAACTCGGGCCAGGTGTCGGCCATCTCGAACAACGCCGGCAGCCGGTCGGGCCGCTCGGCGATGCTGCTCACCTTGACGTCCATGACGCCCACGGTAGGCGCCGGCACCCGGCTCCGGAAATGAGTTTGCCGGTCAGCGGGGTGATGTGCGGGGTGACGCCGGCCCCCGCTCACCGCGCCCGGAAACGGTCCGGTGCCTTGGTGGGGATGCCGCCCGTGGGGAGTTTCTGGCCGGGGCAGCCGGTGAGGACCTTCTTCATGGCGGCCTTCTCGGCGGCGGTGACCCACAGGCCGTACTTCTTCTTCACCGCGACCTGGGCGGCCACATAGGTGCAGCGGTACTGCGGGTTGGGCGGCAGCCAGGTGGCCGCGTCGCCGTCGCCCTTGCCGCGGTTGGCGCTCGCGTCGACGGCGATGAGGTTGAGGGGGTCGTTGGCCAGCGCTATGCGTTTACCCGGGTCCCAGTACTCGGCGCCCTTCTGCCAGGCGTCGGAGAGGGCGACGACATGGTCGATGTCGACCTGGCTGCTGCCGCGCCGGTAGGTGATGTCCTTGCCGGAGTAGGGGTCGGGTTCGAGCAGGCCGTAGGAGACCTTGCAGGCGCCGCCGGTGAACTTCACGTTCTTCAGGTCGCGTTTGAGTATGTCGTCGCGGGTTATCTGCACTCCCCTCTTCTCTGCGAGAGACATGAGTGGCAGCCGTGTCCTCTCGTTGTGCCTTGCCGTTATCAGTCATACCAAGAGGCACATGAGCGACATGCTCAGGAGGGGGAGGATTCAGTGGTGTTGCGTGCCGAGAAGGCCATCTCACCCACCACGGGAGAGATCACCTGGCTGTTGGTCGACGAGGAGACGTACCGCCCTCATGCCGAGGCGCAGGAGTTCGCGCTCTACCTCCGAGGAGCAGGGCGCTCCCCGCAGACGCAGCGCGCTTACGTTCCTCGCATCGGGCGCTTCCTCAACTGGTGCGCAGAACGGGGCACCGACTGGAAGACCGTCGGGCTAGGCGACATGACCAGGTTCAAGTTCCACATCGAGCGGACACCGACCCGACACGGGCATCCGCCGTCGGGCAAGACCGTCAACGCGGTCCTCACCGCCGTCTGCGAGTTCCTTCGGTTCTGTGCCGTCCACGGGCACGTCGCCCACGAGGTCGCCGCCCGGCTGAGCGAGCCGCGCTTCCTGACGTCGCCCCCTGTCGGCTTCGATCCGGGTGAAGGCGGCCAGCACCTCATGGTGAAGGCTCGTGCATTGAAGGCGCCCGAGATCGAGTCGGCGCCCGCGACGCTCAGTCCGCCGCAGGTGACTAAAGTCCTCGATGCGGCGCGCACAGCCCGCGACCGATTGCTCCTGACCGTGCTCGTGGACGGAGGGCTGCGGATTGGCGAGGCTCTCGGGTTGCGGCGCGAGGACATGCACCTGTTGCCGAACTCGACGCATCTCGGGTGCCAAACCCGCGGCGCCCACCTGCACGTCCGGCCCCGCCAGCACAACGAGAACGGCGCACGCGCAAAGGCCGGCCGACACCGCATGGTGCCACTCGCTCAGAGCGCCGTTCACCGGTACCGCGAATATCTGGCCGAGCGGGAAGAGGTACCCGAAGCGGCAGCCTGTGACTACGTATTCGTCAATCTCGTCGGCGGCTGGGCGGGCCGTCCGATGTCGTACTCGAACGCGAAACAGGTCATCGAGCGCATCGGTGACCGCTGCGGCCTGCGTGCCCGGCCGCACGTGATGCGGCACACAGCGGCAACCCGGTGGATCCGCAGCGGCATCGCGCCAGATGTCGTGCAGACCTTGCTGGGGCATGCGTCATCGGCCAGCACGGCCATCTATCTCCACGCTCAGGACGAGGACCTTCGATCGGCCGTCGACGGCCTCACCCCGGAGACCGCGCGATGACATCGAGCGCTGTTCTCGCCGCGGTTCCCTCGCAGGCAACCACGCACTCCGACTGGTCCGCCTGGCTCGAAGAACGCCTCACTCCCGGTTGGCGAACGACTGAATGGGAGCCGGCCAAGGCACTGTTCACAGCTGATCCAGGCAATCCGACGACCCACGTGTTCACCTGCCTGGTCGCGGCTTGCTCCACGCACGTCGGGAGTAATGGAAGCCGCTGCGACGCCTGCCGCAAGGCGCGGCTGCTCAGGGGAAACCCTGCGGACTTCGACACGACGTACACCCCGGTGGTGGCTCGTCGACGGCCGAATGCCACGGACGGCGTGAAGCCCGGAGTCTCCCAGTTCTCTCTCGCACGCGTTTCGCCAGCCGTGCGACACGAGATTCTGTACGGGCTTCAGCAGCGCGACGACGCGGGAATCAGCCTTGTCCTCCAGCGCATGCGCCGCATCGTGGCCGGTCTTCCGCGGGGGCTCGATTCCCTCCTGAGCCTTGACTCCGAGTTCTCCTCCCAACTCCCCGCTGCCGCCCGAGGCGTGCTCAACGGTCTCCTCCTTCACGTCCGACGTGCGCGGGCCGAGTTCGAAGGCGCCGACCCCACCGCGGGTGACGTGTGGGAATGCGCTCTGGTGGGCCTGACCGCGGGCCGCGGCAGGAAGTACACAGCCGTTCACGGCGTGATCGATTTCCGGCCTGTACGACAGACGTGGTTGCGGGAGCTGGTCAAGGAGTACGGGCGCACCGCGCGTCCCGACGTTCTGGAGCTGAGGCAGACCGTGTACGCCGCGACCATCGCCTCGGCCGCGCTGAATCACCGCCCCGACGGAGACACCCCGGAGCGCCTGTCGATGGCGGACATGAACGCCGTAGTGGACCACTTCCGCGTCACCAAACGCCCCGAGGACGGGCACGACTACTCGACGAGCCACAGGCGGGCACTGCTGCGGAGCTGGCGCACCTTTCTGGAGTTCGCCCGGCAGGCCGGGATGATGGACCACATCCCCGGCGGGTTCGCCGTCAATCCCCGCTTTCACACCATCGCGGCGATCGAGGTCACCGAGGACGACATCGGCCGAGCCATACCTGAACACGTCATCGCTCAACTCGATGCGCACATCGACCTGCTGGGTACCTCCACCATGTACGAGAGCGGCGGTTGGACCACTGCCGACTTCGCCCGCATGTATCAGGTGGTCTACACAGTCCTGAGGGACACAGGTCGCCGCCCGGGCGAGGTCACCAGCCTGCGGCGAAACTGTCTTGAGTGGATCGACGGCAAACCCACGCTGATCTACGACAACCACAAACGGCGCCGCCACGGCCGCCGGCTACCGATCCCGGAGAGCACCGCCCGGGAGGTCGAAGCCTGGCAGAAGGAGTTGGAGGCTCTCCCTCCTGTGCCGGCCTGCACCCAGTGGCTGTTCCCCTCTCCCGGTCAACGCAACCGCCCCCGCCGTGGTCACCTGACCTCGGCGCAGTTCTGCAGCCGTATCTTCCGCATCTGGGTCGACGAGCTGATCCCCAGCATCTGGGACGAGCGCCTGGACGACAACGGCGAACCACTGGCATACGACCGCACCAAGATCGTCCCCTACGGCTTCCGGCACGCCTACGCCCAGCGCCACGCGGACGCCGGAACCCGGCCGGACGTCCTCCGGGAGCTCATGGACCACCGGTCACTCGACGTCACCATGGGCTACTACAAGGTCTCGCTGACCAGAAAGCAGGAGGCTGTCAGGACGGTGGCCAAGCTCGCCGTCGACCGACATGGCACCCCGCGCGGCTTCGAGGACCCTCTGGCCTATGAAGTAGAAAGCGTCGCGGTCCCGTTCGGCGGCTGCACCGAGCCGAGCAACGTCAAGGCCGGGGGTGGCCACTGCCGGATTCGTTTCCAGTGTGCTGGCTGCGACTTCTACCGGCCCGACCCGTCCTACCTGCCCGCTCTCGAACAACAGATCGCTGACCTGCGAGCGGACAAGGAGGCCGCTTTCGCGTTGGACGCCGCCGACTGGGTCGTGCGTAACCTCGACGACCAGATCCGCGCCTACTCGAAGTCGGCCGACGAGATGCGCCGCCGACTCGACGCCTTGCCGGAGGAGGAGCGAACCAGGGTGGAGGATGCCTCGCGCGAGCTGCGCAAGGCCCGCTCGGCTGCCGCCTTCATCCCCGTACAGTCGCTGACCACACGGAGTGCCCCGTGACCCCTCCCGCCTCCTACGATGCTGCGGGCCGGGAAGCACGTGTCCAGCGCCTTCGCGCCGCCCGCGCTCAGGACAGTGCAGTCAAGATCGACCGCGCCTTGAAGGTCGTTCACGACCTCCTTGCTTCCTGCCAGCGGATCACCTTCGCGCGCGTGGCCCGCGAAGCATCGGTGTCGACCTGGTTCGTCTACAACCAGCCGCAGGTGCGGAATGCCGTCCAGACCGCCATGCACGAGCAGCGCGCGCACGGACGCCGGACCGCTGCCACGCCGGACTCGAGGCTGGTCACCCCCGCCGGCTTGCAGACCGAACTCGCCTTGGCCCGGGAAGAGATCAAGGACCTGAAGAAGGAAAGGGACCGTCTCCGGGAACGCGTACGGCTCTCCCTCGGGGCGGAACTGGACGATGTAGGCCGCCGTCAGCTGGTCGAGCGGGTTCAGCAGCTGGAACAGCAGAACACGGACCTGAGGCGCGAACTATCGGAGACCAGGGATCGTCTCACCGGTGTGGAGCGGCGCCTGCAGGAGTCGGAAGACGACCTCACCGCCGCCAGGGCAAGTCTCCGTCGCGCGATGCGGGCGGTGCCCTCGAGCCCTCGAAATGACCAATGACGGAACCGGTGTGAGGCCCACGTTGTGGTAGGCAGGGTTCATGATCGGCCGACTCCCTCTTGACCAGCAACTTGAGTGCCTTCGTGCGACGCTGTCGCGGAACGAGGTGTTGACGAAGGTACTGGCACGAGCTGCGACCTTGAATCTGCCCGGGTGGTATCTCACGGCCGGGTGCCTCTTCCAGACTGTATGGAACGTGGTTACGGGCAGACCGCCGACCAGCGGCATCAAGGACTACGACGTCTTCTACTTCGACTCCGACGATGTGTCCTGGGAGGCGGAGGACGCTGTGATCAAGGCCGGACGGGAGGTCTTCGCAGGTCTGGCCGCAGAGGTTGAGATCCGGAACGAGGCGCGGGTGCACCTCTGGTACGAGGACAAGTTCGGAGTGGCGTGTCCGCCGTATGAGTCCACCGAGGCGGCGATCGACAGTTTCGCCGCTACGACGTGCTGTCTGGGAGTGCGTACTGAGGCGGACGGCGAGTGGCGGGTGTACGCGCCGCATGGCCTGTCAGACGTGTTCAACCTCGTCGTCCGACCGAACCCGGTGCTTGCTCCGCAGTCGGTCTACGAGGCCAAGGCGGCGCGGTGGCAGGAGCAGTGGCCCGAGCTGACGGTGTTGGACTGGCCCGCCATGAGTTCCGCGGCCCCCTCGACCGACGGCTGATCTCGGCTGCCTCGGCCTTGATCAGCCGCCGCACTGCTTCAGCATCATCTGCTTGTCCGCCGCCGTCACCGGCAGCTTGTACTTCAGCGAGACCTGCGCGAACCGCACGCTGTACGAGCAGCGGATGCTCTTGTTCGGCGGCAGCCACGTAGCCGGACCCGAGTCGCCCTTCGCGCCGTTGGTCGGTCCGTCCACCGGGATCAGGTTGAGCGGGTCGTTGGCGATGTCCTCCCGCTCACCCTTCGTCCAGTGGGAGGCACCCATCTGCCAGTCGTACGAAAGCGGCATGACGTGGTCGATCTGGACCGTCGTCGCACGAGGCTTGGTCCACTGAATCGTCTTCCCGGTGTACGGGTCATGCAGCGTCATGGAGGTGACGACGCAGTCCGAGCCCGCCCGGAAACGGACATTCTCTCCATCACGTTTCAAGAGATCGTTCCGCGAGTCACACCCATTGTGAGCAAAGGGGATGCCGCCCGGAGCCGAGTCCATCCAGGCGTAGCCGAACTTCTCCCGCTCGTAGCCGGTCTTCGGACCGCGCCCCTTCGTCGAGACTTTCTCGATCAGCGTTCGTGCCTTTGCCTTGTCCGCGGGCGAGGTGATCCCTGCCAATCCCGACTTCGTTCCGTCCGGGTTGTCGAGTGGGTTCACAGCGCGAGCATTATCGGCGGTTGGGACGGCGGAACCCGAGGGAGCGTCATCCGAAGAGATGCCTCCAGTCTTGCAGCCAGTAAGCATCAAGCCGCTGCCGAGCACCACGGCGGATACGAAGCGGACAGTCCGTGTTCGGCTGGTGTGCCTCACGTGCCTCTCAGTACGCATAGTGCACCGCCTGCGACATGAGCTGCGAAAATCCTGCGATCATGCTTCGCAGCATAGAGATAACGCGGGTGTCGCAGGAGTTGGAGTCGGTGTCCGCCCACGCGGTGCCGAACCGTTCCCGCGAGTACCCGGTCTTCGGGGCGCGTCCCTTGACGGTCAGCGAGTCGGCGGCGGCCAGCACCGCTCCCTCGCCCTGCGTCCTTCCGGGTCCGGAGGATCCCTTGGTGTGCTCGCTCTTGCAGCCGGCCACGGCGACGGTCATGACGACCACCGCGGCGACCGCACCGCCCCTCAGACGCGTCACGGTACGTCCCCCTCGCTCGCCCTCGTCCGCCCTGCTGGACGGGCGGATCGTTCCTGTGCCCACGGTAACGGACTCCCGCTTTCCGCCCGATGGGACCAAAAGGCGCCATCAGGTGCAATACGGGCTCGACTTGGGGCAGGGGTGGGGCTTTGCGGGGGAGTCCGGGGGGCGCGGATGTGCGCCCGCTCACACTGTGACGCGTCCGCACGTCGAGAAGCCCGCTTGACCTTGTCGCCGGTGTCAGGGTCCGAGGATCCCGGCATGAGCGAAGACACCCGCACCCACAGCCCCCGTATCGTCGTCGTCACCGGTGCCGGTACCGGTATCGGCCGGGCCACCGCGCGCGCGTTCGCCGCCGAGGGCGCGCGGGTCGTCGCGGTCGGCCGCCGGGCGGCGCCGCTGGCCGGGACCGCCGACGGGCACCCCCGGATCACACCGGTGTCCGCCGACCTCGTGTCCGCGGACGGCCCCGGGACGGTCGTGCGTACGACGCTGGAGCGGTTCGGCCGGATCGACGTGCTCGTCAACAACGCGGGGGTCGTCACCCCCGGTTCCCTGCGCACCTGCACACGCACATCGGTACGCCCCCTGCTGGAGACCAACCTCCTCGCTCCCGTCCTGCTCACCCAGGCCGCGCTGCCGGCGCTGGAGGCCGTGCGGGGCGTGGTGGTGAACGTGACGACCTCCGTCGGTCAGCGCGCCTGGCCCGGCAACTCCCTCTACGCGGCGGGCAAGACCGCCCTGGAGACGCTGACCCGCAGCTGGGCCGTGGAACTCGCGCCGCACGGGGTCCGGGTGGTCGCCGTGGCGCCCGGTGCGATCGACACGCCCATCGGTGAGCACTCCGGCTACAGCCCCGAGCAGGTGGCGCGGCTGCGCACGTGGCAGCGGGAGCACACCCCGCTCGGCAGGATCGGCCGCCCGGAGGAGGTCGCCTGGGCGATCACCCGGCTCGCCTCCCCGCAGGCGTCGTTCGTGACGGGAGTGGTGCTGCCCGTGGACGGCGGGGCGGTCGTCGCCTGACCGGCCCCGCACCTCAGGGACCCGGGTCCCCCGCCTCCCGCAGCGCCGCCGCCAGCCGGTCCCGTACCGCCGTCTGCGCCGCGATCCGCGCGTCCAGCACCGCGAGCCGGTCCCGGGCGACCCCGAGGCCCTTGGCGGAGGCGGGGCCGGCGGTGACGTCGCCGTCCAGGCAGGGCAGGAACACCCGTACGTCGTCCAGGGTGAGGCCCGCTTCCAGCAGGTGCCGGATGTTGCGGACGCGGACGGCGGCACGGACGTCGTACTCCCGGTAGCCGTTGACGGCGCGTTCGGAGGTGATCAGGCCCTGCTGCTCGTAGTGGCGCAGGGCGCGCGGTGTCACCCCGGTCGCCGCCGCCAGTTCCCCGATCCTCATGCCCCCCTCACGGCTCCTACGATCCCAGGACCGAGGCGAGGAACTCGCCGACCCAGCCCAGCAGTTCGCGGCCGACCAGCGGCTTGCCGCCGACCTTCGCGGTCTTCGGGCGCGGCACCAGCACCTGGTGCACGGCCGGCTTGATGACCGTGCCCGGGTACAGACGCTTGACCCGGAGTTCCTGCGACTCGCGCAACTCCACCGGTGCGAAGCGGATGCTGGTGCCCTGCAGGACGATCTCGCCGACGCCGCACGCGCGCGCGAGCATCCGCAGCGCGGCCACCAGCAGCAGGTTCTCCACCGGTTCGGGCAGCTTGCCGTAGCGGTCGGTGAGTTCCTCGCGGACGGCCTTGATGTCCTCCTCGGAGTTGGCGGAGGCGATGGCCCGGTACGCCTGCAGGCGCAGGCGCTCGCCGGGGGCGTAGTCGTGCGGGACGTGCGCGTCGACGGGCAGCTCGATCTTTACCTCGAGCGGCGCCTCCTCCTCGATCTCACCGGTCTCCAGCTGACGCCGGTAGTCCGCGACGGCCTCGCCGACCATACGGACGTACAGGTCGAAGCCGACGCCCGCGATGTGGCCGGACTGCTCACCGCCGAGGAGGTTGCCGGCGCCGCGGATCTCCAGGTCCTTCATCGCCACGTACATGCCCGCGCCCATCTCGGTGTGCTGGGCGATGGTCGCCAGGCGCTCGTGCGCGGTCTCCGTGAGCGGCTTCTCCGGCGGGTACAGGAAGTAGGCGTAGCCGCGCTCGCGGCCCCGGCCGACCCGGCCGCGCAGCTGGTGCAGCTGGGACAGACCGAAGGTGTCGCCGCGCTCCACGATCAGCGTGTTGGCGTTGGAGATGTCGATACCGGACTCGACGATCGTGGTCGAGACGAGGACGTCGAACCTCTTCTCCCAGAAGTCGACGACGACCTGCTCCAGCGCCGACTCCGACATCTGGCCGTGGGCGATCGCGATGCGTGCCTCGGGGACGATCTCGCGCAGTCTCGCCGCCGCGCGGTCGATGGACTCGACGCGGTTGTGGATGTAGAAGACCTGGCCCTCGCGCAGCAGTTCGCGGCGGATGGCGGCGCCGATCTGCTTCTCCTCGTACGGCCCGACGAAGGTGAGCACCGGGTGGCGCTCCTCCGGGGGTGTGGTGATCGTGGACATCTCACGGATGCCGGTGACCGCCATCTCCAGGGTGCGCGGGATGGGCGTGGCGGACATGGTCAGCACGTCGACGTTGGCGCGGAGCTTCTTCAGCTGCTCCTTGTGCTCGACGCCGAAGCGCTGCTCCTCGTCGACGATGACCAGGCCCAGGTCCTTGAACTTCGTCTCGGACGAGAACAGGCGGTGGGTGCCGATGACGACGTCCACCGCGCCGTCCTTCAGGCCTTCCAGGACGGCCTTGGCCTCGGTGTCGGTCTGGAAGCGGGACAGCGCCTTCACACTCACCGGGAACTGCGCGTACCGCTCCGAGAACGTCCCGAAGTGCTGCTGCACCAGCAGCGTCGTGGGCACGAGGACGGCGACCTGCTTGCCGTCCTGTACGGCCTTGAAGGCGGCCCGCACCGCGATCTCGGTCTTGCCGTAGCCGACGTCGCCGCACACGAGGCGGTCCATGGGGACGGACTTCTCCATGTCCTCCTTGACCTCGGCGATGGTGGTGAGCTGGTCGGGGGTCTCGGCGTAGGGGAAGGCGTCCTCCAGCTCGCGCTGCCAGGGCGTGTCGGTGCCGAAGGAGTGTCCGGGGGCGGCCATGCGCGCGCTGTACAGCTTGATCAGGTCGGCGGCGATCTCCTTGACGGCCTTCTTCGCGCGTGCCTTGGTCTTCGTCCAGTCGGCGCCGCCGAGCCGGTGCAGGGTGGGCGCCTCGCCGCCGACGTACTTGGTGATCTGCTCCAGCTGGTCGGTCGGGATGTACAGCCGGTCGCCGGGCTGGCCGCGCTTGGCGGGCGCGTATTCCACGACCAGGTACTCGCGCGTGGCGCCCTGCACGGTGCGCTGCACCATCTCGATGTACCGGCCCACGCCGTGCTGTTCGTGGACGATGTAGTCGCCCGGCTCCAGGGTGAGCGGGTCGATGGTCTTGCGGCGGCGGGCCGGCATCCGGGCGCCGTCGCGGCCGGTGGCGCGCTGCCCGGACAGGTCGGTCTCGGTGAGCACGGCGAGCTTGAGCGCCGGGTCGACGAGGCCGTACTCGATCGAGCCGCAGGAGACGTGCACGAGGGAGGGGCTCAGCTCGCCGAGGTCGGCGTCGAGCCGTGCGGCGATGCCCTCGCCGCCGAGCACCTCGACCGTGCGGGCGGCCGGCCCGTGGCCCTCGGTGACGAACACCGTGCGCCAGCCGTCGGCGAGCCAGCCCTTGGTGTCGGCGAGGGCCCGCGCGGTGTCGCCGCGGTAGGTCTCGGGTGCGTGCATGCCGAGCTTGAGGGTGTCGCCCGCCGCGCCGGCGGCCCAGGGGTCCGTGAGCTCCTCGTCGGCGGCGAACGGCGAGACGGACCACCACATCATGTCCAGCTCGCGCGCGCGGTCGCGAACGCCGGCGAGGGACCACAGGGAGGCGGCGCCGACGTCGATCGGGGCCTCGCCGCCCCCGGCGGTGGCCGCCCAGGAGGCTTGCAGGAACTCCTGGGAGGTGGCCACGAGGTCGGCGGCACGCGTGCGTACCCGCTCCGGGTCGCAGACCACGGCCATGGCGCCCTTGGGGAGGACGTCGAGCAGCAGTTCCATGTCGTCCACGAGGACGGGGGCGAGGGACTCCATGCCCTCGACCGCGATGCCCTCGGCGATCTTGTTCAGGAGTTCGCCCAGCTCCGGGTGGTCCTCGGCGAGGGCACGCGCGCGTGCGCGTACGTCGTCGGTGAGCAGGAGTTCGCGGCACGGCGGCGCCCACAGGCCGTGTTCGGCGACTTCGAGGGAGCGCTGGTCGGCGACCTTGAAGTAGCGGATCTCCTCGACGTCGTCGCCCCAGAACTCGACGCGCAGGGGGTGTTCCTCGGTGGGCGGGAAGACGTCCAGGATGCCGCCGCGCACGGCGAACTCGCCGCGCCTCTCGACCAGCTCCACGCGCGCGTAGGCGGCGGCCGCGAGGGCGTCCACGACGTCGTTCAGGTCGGCGCTCCGGCCCTGCTTCAGGGACACCGGCTCCAGGTCGCCGAGGCCCTTGACCTGCGGCTGCAGCACGGATCGCACGGGCGCCACGACGACGGAGACCGGGCCGGTCTCGGGGTCGTCCTGGCTGGGGTGGGCGAGGCGGCGCAGGACCGCGAGACGACGGCCGACGGTGTCGCTGCGCGGGCTGAGCCGCTCGTGCGGGAGGGTCTCCCAGGAGGGGTACTCCACGACGCCCTCCGGGGGGAGGAGGGAGCGCAGGGCTGCCGTCAGGTCCTCGGCCTCGCGGCCCGTCGCCGTGACCGCGAGCACGGGGCGGCCGGCCTCGCGGGCGAGGGCGGCGAGGGCGAAGGGGCGGGCCGCCGGGGGGCCGACGAGGTCGATGTGCATGCGGTTGCCGTCCGCAGCCGCCGTGATCGCTTCCGCGAGGGCGGGGTCCTTGACTACGGCGTCGAGCAGACCGTGCAGGCTCATGGGGGCTTTCCGTCCGGGGTGGGCAACGCAAGTAGCCCGGCGCGGGTGGCAGCCGGGGTTGTCCAGCCTACGACGCCGGCGGCGTTGCCGTCGGGGGCTGTGGACAACCCTCCCGGAAGCGCACCTCCGGAACAGCCCGGTGGAACAGCCCGGTGAGCAACCCGGTGGAGCAACCCGGTGCCGGGAAGTCTCCAGGACTTCCCGGCACCGGGTCTTCCCCCGCAACCCCCGTATGCGGTGGTCATCGGTCCGCCTGCGCGGCTGGACCTGTCTAGTCCGTCGCGATGGCGTTCAGGACGTTCATCCGGCCCGCGCGGAACGCCGGGATCAGCGCGGCGAACAGGCCCACGAAGGCCGAGGCGACGAAGACGGTGATGATCGTCGGCCAGGGGATGTCCAGGATGCTCAGGCCCTCCATGGCGAGGAGCTTCTGGGCGGTCGCGCCCCAGCCCATGCCCAGGCCGAGGCCGAGCAGGGCGCCGAAGACGGCGATCACCACGGACTCCAGGCGGATCATGCGGCGCAGCTGGCGGCGGGAGAGGCCGATGGCCCGCATCAGGCCGATCTCCCGGGTCCGCTCGACCACCGACAGCGCCAGGGTGTTCACCACGCCCAGGACCGCGACGATGATCGCGAGTGCCAGCAGGCCGTAGATCATGTTCAGCAGCTGGCCGATCTGGTCCTTCAGCTCCTTCTTGTAGTCGGTCTGGTCGCGCACGGCCAGGTCGGGGTAGTCGTGCAGGGCCGACTTCAGCGCCTTGTAGGCGGCTGCCTGCCGCCCGTCCTCGGCCATGGCGAAGAGAAGTTCGTCCTGCGGCATCTTGCCGGCGGGGACGTACGTGGCCAGCGTCCGCAGGGACATGTACTTCGCGCCCGCGTCGATCAGGCCGTCGCTGCTGGTGATCGCCCGTACGGTCAGGTGGCCCGTGGAGCCGTCCGCGAAGGCGACGGCGATCCCGGAGCCGAGCCGGATGCCGTGCTCCTTGGCGAACGTGTCGGGTACCGACATCGAGTCGGGCCGGTAGGCGTCCTTCAGCTCGCCGGCGACGGTCCTGGTCCGCACGTCGCTCGCGTAGGTCGGGTCGGCGGCCATGATCGTGGTCTTCTTGAGGGTGGTGCCGTCCGGCAGGGTGAGGTCCGCGTCGGTCCACTTGTACTCGGTGACCCGCTTGAGGCCCGCCGTCTGTTTGACGGCCTTGACCGCCTGCGGGGTGATGAGCCCGCCCGGGGTGTCGCTGCGGATGATGAAGTCCGTACCGACGGTCTTGTCGAGCTGGTCGGTGGCCGAGGCGACCATGGAGGAGCCGACCACCGACAGGGAGGCCACCAGGGCCAGGCCGATCATCAGGGCCGCGCCGGTGGCGCCGGTGCGGCGCGGGTTGCGCAGCGCGTTGCGCTCGGCCATCCGGCCGACCGGGCCGAAGATCCGCAGCATGACCGCGCCGAGGACCCGGACCAGTCCGCCGGCGAGCAGCGGGCCGATGACGACGAAGCCGATCAGCGTGGCCACCACGCCCAGCCCCAGCCAGCCCGAACCGGCCTTGGCCTTGTCGGCGGTGGCGGCGACGTACAGGCTCCAGCCGCCGGCGGCGGTGAGGAGCAGGCCGATCACGGCGCGGACCGTGCCGGCCCTGGCGTCGCCCGGGGCGCCCGCGTCGCGCAGCGCGGCCATCGGGGAGACCTTGCCGGCGCGCCGGGCGGGCAGGTAGGCGGCCAGGACGGTGACCACGACGCCCAGGAGCAGGCCGACGGCCGGGGTCGTCCAGGCGACGGTCAGGTCGTCGGTGGACAGGTGCATGCCCATCCTGCCCATGAGCTTCATCAGGCCGACGGCGATGCCGACGCCCGCGCCGACGCCGAGCAGGGAGCCGATCACGCCGAGCAGCAGCGCCTCGATCAGCACCGACCGGTTGACCTGCTTGCGGGAGGAGCCGATGGCGCGCATCAGGCCGATCTCGCGGGTGCGCTGGGCGACCAGCATGGAGAAGGTGTTGATGATCAGGAAGATGCCGACCAGAAGGGCGATCCCGGCGAAGCCGAGCATCGCGTACTTCATGACGTTCAGGAAGCTCTTCACGCTCTTCTGGTTGGCGTCGGCGACCTCCTTGGCGGTCTGCACCTTGTAGCCGTGGCCGAGGACCGCGGTCACGTTCTTCTTCAGCTGCGCGTCGGTCACGCCCTGGGCGGCGGTGACGTTGACGTCGGTGTAGACGCCGGTCCTCCCGACCAGGGTCTGCTGGGCGGTCCTCGTGTCCAGGTAGAAGATCGCCGCGCCCGGGTTGGTGACCTTGAAGGCGGCGATGCCGGACACGCGCGCGTGGTGGGTGCCCACGACCGAGATCACACCGATCTCGTCACCGAGTTTCAGATGGTGCTTGCCGGCGGTGTCCTCGTCGACCATGACCTGGTCCGGTCCCTTGGGCGCCGTGCCGCTGGTGACCTTCATGGTGCGGGCGTCCTTGCCGTTCCAGCTGCCGACGATGGTGGGCGCGCCGCTGCTGGGCGACAGCTTGTCCTTCTCGGCGTCGATGACGGTCACCGAGGTGGAGAACACCGTCCCCTCGGCCGACTTCACGCCCTGCGCCCCGCGGACCTCGCCGAGCACGGAGGCCGGCATGACCGGCGGCCTGCCGGTGCGGGAGGTCGTGTCACCGGCGTCGGAGGAGCCCTTCGCACTGACCGTCACGTCCGAGGCCGTGGCCTGGAACAGCTTGTCGAAGGTGGTGTTCATCGTGTCGGTGAACACCAGCGTGCCGCACACGAACGCCACCGACAGCAGGACCGCGACCGCCGAGAGCGCCATACGGCCCTTGTGCGCGAAGAAGTTGCGCATCGAGGTCTTCAGGACGGTCATGACGTACGCCCCCGGGCGTCGAAGTCCTTCATGCGGTCGAGGACCTGATCGGCCGTCGGCTGGTGCATCTCGTCGACGATCCGGCCGTCGGCGAGGTAGAGCACACGGTCCGCGTAGGAGGCGGCCACCGGGTCGTGGGTGACCATGACGATGGTCTGGCCGAGTTCGTCCACCGAGCGGCGCAGGAAGCCGAGCACCTCCGCACCCGCGCGCGAGTCGAGGTTCCCGGTCGGCTCGTCCCCGAAGATGATCTCCGGCCGGGCGGCGAGCGCACGGGCCACGGCGACACGCTGCTGCTGGCCGCCGGAGAGCTGGGCCGGCCGGTGCCGGAGGCGGCCGGCGAGCCCGACGGTCTCCACCACCCGGTCCAGCCACGCCCGGTCCGGCTTGCGCCCGGCGATGTCCATGGGCAGCGTGATGTTCTCGAGCGCGTTCAGCGTCGGCAGCAGGTTGAACGCCTGGAAGATGAACCCGATCCGGTCCCGGCGCAGCTGGGTGAGCTTCTTGTCCTTCAGGCCGGTGATCTCGGTCTCGTCCAGGAAGATCTGACCGCCGGTCACGGTGTCGAGCCCGGCGAGGCAGTGCATCAGCGTGGACTTGCCGGACCCCGAGGGGCCCATGATCGCGGTGAACTGGCCGCGCATGATGTCCACGTCGACGTGATCGAGGGCGACGACACGGGTCTCGCCGGACCCGTACGCCTTCACGACCTGCCGTGCCCGCGCGGCAACGGCCGTACGCCCTCCAGTGCCCCCGTGCCTGGGAATGGTCACAGCCGATGTCACGGTATGTCTCCTATGTCGGTTGGCAAGTCGGTGCGGTGCGTCGGTGGTGCCCCGGTGGGGCGTCGTTCTGGGTACGCCGTCGAGTCTCGCGGCCGGCAGGGCCGTCGCGCGCTGGTGCGAAGCCCCCTGTTTCCCGGGGGAAAGCCCCACCCCGCCGGTGCGGTCAGCCGCCCCCCAGCGGCGTAAAGCCAGGTTAAGGACCGGGCCCGGCCCGTCTCGTCCTCCGTCGGGACGAACCCTCCCCGAGCCGTAGTACGGAGATACCCCTAGGGGCACTCCACCCCCGGGCGGAGTCGTTCTCGGGGTCGTCTCCACCCTTCGGCTCCGCAAGCCTCCACCCTCCCGTCGCGTGAGGGTCAATGGGAAGCTGGCCTACCGGAGATGGGTGCAAGGGGCACGGAGAGGGGACGTCCGGTGGGGAGTACGACACCCGCGATAAGCGGCGGAGCGGTCAGGCGGCAGGACACCGGGCGGCGGGGCGCGGTGGTCGCCGCGCTGATGCTGGCGATGGCGCTGGCGGCGCTGGACGCCACCATCGTCTCCACGGCCGTACCGCAGATCGTCGGCGACCTCGGCGGGTTCTCCGTGTTCTCCTGGCTGTTCTCCGGCTATCTGCTCGCTGTGACCGTCACGCTCCCCGTCTACGGCAAGCTCTCCGACACCTTCGGCCGCAAGCCGGTGCTGGTGGCGGGCGCGGCAGTGTTCCTGCTGGGCTCGCTGCTGTGCGCGGGGGCCTGGAACATGGCGGCGCTGATCGCGTTCCGGGTGGTGCAGGGGCTGGGCGGCGGGGCGTTGCAGGGGACGGTGCAGACGCTGGCCGCCGACCTGTACCCGCTGGCGGAGCGCCCGAAGATCCAGGCCAGGCTGTCCACCGTGTGGGCGGTGTCGGCGGTGGCCGGGCCGGGCCTCGGCGGCATGCTGGCCGCGTACGCCGACTGGCGCTGGATCTTCCTCGTCAACCTGCCGATCGGCGCCGCCGCACTGTGGCTGATCGTCCGTCATCTGCACGAGCCGGAACGCGAGAAATCCGTCCACGCGCGCGTGGACTGGGCGGGCGCGCTGGCGGTGTTCGCGTGCGGCGGGGTGCTGCTGGCCGCGCTGGTGCAGGGCGGGGTGGCCTGGGCGTGGCTGTCGGCGCCCTCGCTCGCGCTGTTCGGCGCCGGGCTCGCCCTGGCCGGGGTCGTGGTGTGGGTGGAGCGGCGGGCGACCGACCCGATCATCCCCGGGTGGGTGTGGCGCCGCCGTACGATCGCGGCCGTCAATCTGGCGCTCGGTGCGCTGGGACTGCTGATGGTGGCGCCGAGCGTGTTCCTGCCGACGTACGCCCAGTCGGTGCTCGGGCTCGGTCCGGCGGCCGCCGGTCTGGTGCTGTGCGTGTGGACGTTGACCTGGTCGGCATCGGCGGCGCTCAGCCAGCACGTGTACCGGCGCATCGGCTTCCGCGACACCGCGCTGCTCGGCATCGGGCTGGGCGCGCTGATCCTGCTCGCGTTCCCGTTCCTGCCGTATCCCGGTTCCTGGTGGCAGCCGATGCTGCTGATGCTGCTGCTCGGCGGCGCGCTGGGGCTCTTCCAGCTGCCGCTGATCATCGGGGTGCAGTCGACGGTGGGCTGGTCGGAGCGGGGCACGACGACCGCGTCGGTGCTGTTCTGCCGGCAGACCGGGCAGACCGTGGGCGCCTCCGTCTTCGGTGCCGTCGCCAACGGGGTGCTGGCCGCGCGGCTGGGCGGAGCGGGCGACCTGGAGTCCGTCACCCGCGCACTGGACGCCGGCAGGGCTCCGGAGGCGACACGGCGGGCGATCGCCGCGGCGGTGCACGCCGTGTACGTCGGGGCGGCCTGTGCGGCGGCGCTGGCCTTCGTGGTGCTGCTGGTGGTGGCGCCGCGGCGGTTTCCGGTGCGGCAGGAGTAGCCGTACGGCGCCGCTGCCGGTACGGCGACGCGCCCCGGGCGGGACCGTGGGGGATGTCGGTCCCGTTCCCGGGGCGGTGTCGAGGGATACCGGAGTCAGTCCAGCCGGCCCTCCCTTCTCGCGGCCCGCGCCCGGCCCTGGTACGGGCCCGGCACGGGCGGGTGGTGCGAGCCCGGCACGGGCGGGTGGCGCGTGCCGGGCGGCCTGCTGGTGCCCGGCAGGCAACGTGTGCGCGGCGGGGCGAACGCTGCCTGTCGGGGCACTAGGCGGGCACGGCCGACAGGACCTCCGTGGTGCACGTGCCGAACTGGTTGCCGAGGGCGTTCAGCAGGTGCGCGGCGGCGTAGCTCTGGGAGTTGTAGATGCTGCGGTCGGTGTCCAGCACCGCCCTGCGTCCGTGCATGGCCCGGGTGTTGTCGACCAGGACGACGTCGCCGTCGACCCAGTTGATCTCCTCGGTCACCGACTCGGTGACGTCGCGCACCTCGTCCCACAGCCACTCGGGCAGCTCACTGCCGTCCGCGAAGGTGATCTTCGGCGGCTCGTAGTTGTACGACGGGCCGAGCATGCTGTTGGCGAAGGACTGGCGGCGGCCGAACAGCGTGGAGTGCACGGCCGGGGTGCGGTAGGCGTAGGTGAGGTAGCCGTCCTCGTCGACGTGGAAGGTGGTGTGACCGGGGCCTGTGGCCAGGCCCTGCACGTCGTGGACGGTGATGTCCTCGACGTCCTTGACCTCCTCCAGCTGGAACTGGGTGAACGCCTTCCACATCGCCTCGCTCACCCGGCGGGTGTAGACGATGTCCTGCTCCTTGAAGGCACGCTTGGCCTGCGGGCTGAACCGCTCCCAGGCCGCGTACCCGTCGCACACGGTGGTCTGCGAGCCGGACTTGGCGGCCTTCTCGCACAGGAACCAGGTGAGCGTCGGCACGAACGGGCTGTTGCCGTTCTCGATGTGCAGACCGAGCGCCTCGGTGCCGGCGTCGACCTTCTGGGCGACGTTGCCGCCGAAGAAGGTGCGGGCCGGGTCGAGGGTGACCTTGTCGGAGTGGGCGCGGACGAAGTCGGAGAACTCCTCCAGGCTCGGGTCGAAGCCGCGGAAGAGCAGGAAGCCGGTCTCCGCGAGGACGTTCATCACCTGCTTGGGCTGCAGGTCGGCGAGGTTCCCGCCGGGGCGGGCCATGGCGATCCTGCCGAGGCCGTTTCCGTAGCGTATGAGGTCGACGCCGGCGATCATGGTGTGGGTGTCTCCTTTGTGCACAGGCGAAGTCGGCGCTTCGCGAAGGTGGTGAATCGGTCGGTGCGGTTCACACGGCCACCGGCACCCGGTCGGGCACGGCCGGCTCCGCGAGGAAGGCGGCGATGACCGGGCGGCGCGGGCGGCCCGTGACGGTGAAGAACCGCAGGTACAGGTCCTCGTCGGCGACGAACACCCGTGGCTCCTGGACCCGTTCGACGATCGAGAGATGACGTTCGCCGTGCGCGGCGATCTCCCGTTCGGCCTCGGCCGGGTCGGTGCCCGGTTCCACCAGGAACAGGCCCTGCAGGGCGGTCAGGCCGTCGCCGCTGACGGCGACCGCCCGGACGAAGGGCAGCGTGGTGTACGACGCCTCCACCCACTCCGGCGCGACATTGCGGCCGGAGGCGGTGATGATGACGTTCTTCTTGCGGCCGACGATGCGGACGAACCCGTCGTCGTCGACGGTCGCGAGGTCCCCGGTGTGCAGCCAGCCGTCCTCGTCCAGCGCGCAGCTGGAGGGGTCGGTGCGGCTGTAGCCGGCGAACAGGGAGGCGCTGCGCACCAGTAGCTCTCCGTCGTGGGCCAGACGTACGGTCACGTGCGGCAGCGGGCGGCCTACGGTGCCGATACGGCGGGCGGTGGGGGTGTTCCAGCAGACCACCGAGCTGTTCTCGCTGAGCCCGTAGCCCTCGTGCACGGGCATGCCGTGCGCCTCCAGGCGGTGCAGCACCTGCGGGGTGACCGGGGCGCCGCCGCAGCAGATCAGCGGGGCGGGCGAGCGGCCGAACAGGGCCTCGGCGGCGGCCCGTTGGCCGGCCCCCTGGTCCACGGCGAGCCGTTCGGCCTCCGCGGCGAGCACCTCGGCCAGGGCGGGGGTGACCACCAGGGCGCTGGGCGCGGCGGCCGCCAGGTAGGGCAGGACGCGCTGAGGTGCGGTCGCGGAGGTGCCGACCAGGGGTGCCGACGGGGGCAGCAGAACGACCGTGCCGCGGTCGGCGAGGACCAGGTAGACGGCGGTGACCTGCTCGATCAGCAGACTGAAGGGGACCAGGGAGAGATAGCGGGTGTAGGAGCCGGCGGGCATCTCCTGGTGCAGCGAGTCCACCAGGGCGTTCACACCGGCCGAGCGGATCCGCACGCCCTTGGGACGGGAGGTGGTGCCGGAGGTGTGGATGACCTTGCAGATCCAGTCCGGCCGGGCGGCCGGGGGCGCGGCGTGCGCGGGCACGGCGGACGCGGGTGCTGTGGGCAGGAAGTGCGCCGGTGCCGGGGCGTCCAGCAACTCCTCGATGTCGACCAGGAGATGACCGCAGTCGGCAGGGATGACGGGCGTCTCGGCGGACCACTGGGCGAGCCGCTCCCAGCCGGCCTGGTCGGTCAGGACGACGTCGATGTCCTCCAGCAGCCCGGCGGCCTGCTCGGACGAGAAGGCCAGCGGTACGGGCACCTCGGTGGCCCCGTGCTGCAGCAGCGCCAGGTCGGCGACGAGGAACTCGGGGGTGTTGCCCATGGCCACGCCCACCTTGAGGCGTTCGCCGCGGGCCGGGCAGCGGTCCAGCAGGGAGCGCAGCGCGGCTATGGCGGAGCCCGTCTGGCGGTAGGTGTAGCGGGCCTCGGTCCGCCCGTTGTCACCGAGCACCTCCACCAGGGGCAGGTCCTGTGCGGCGGGGTCGGCCAGGGCGGCGGCGGTGCGCTCCTCCAGCAGGGCGCCGTACCTCTCGTGGGCGTCAGGCAGCAGCATCGGCGAGCACCTTCTCCTGGCGGCCGGCGGTGAGTTCGATGTCCAGGCCGCTGAAGCGGTAGCGGCCGGTGGTGGAGGACAGCAGGGCGCCGATGGCGTGCAGCGGGATGACGCCGGTGCGCGGGGTCTGCTGGTAGTACGTCCCCCAGCGCTCCCGCTCGAAGTCGTCCAGGGTGGAGGCGTCGGCGGAGACGATCGGCTTGAAGGGGATGCCGAGCCGGTCCAGAGTGCGGGCGAGCTGGCCGGTGGCCGTGCACAGGATGTAGCGCAGGCCCTGGCACCAGGCGATGATCGGGGTCAGCCGGATCAGTTCCAGGCCGGAGCGGTCGCCGCCGCCGGCGAGGGAGCCGATCTCCACGATGGAGTCGCGGGTGCAGGTGGCGCCGGTGACCCGGGCGACGGCCTCCTCGACGGGTTCGCCGCCGAGATAGCGCTCGGAGAAGAAGCCCCGCTCCGAGTCGAACGTCATGCCGACGCAGGCGAGAATACGGTCGGCCGGGTCCGTGCCGTCGTACTCCTCCTGCTGTGTGCCGGAGGCGACGATGAAATAGTCCGGGGCGGGTATGACATCGGCACCGAATGCCTTCGAATACCGTTCCCTGGCGAAGTCGCTGGCGCTGCTCCAGCTGGGCGTCAGACGATTGGCGACAGTAATGCGCACGATTGTCTCCTCACATTTCCGGTGCCCTGGGGATACCGTTCGCTGCGGTGTCCGCCGAGGGACCTCGACGAGATCCATCTTCGGGATCCGGAAAGCCAGGAAAAAGTCGCCAGAAACAGTGTCTTGACCGCGGCCGGGACGGCTGCTATTCGCGCGTGCCGCGCGCGCCCCGCCACTGAGGAGAACGGCGGCGGGGCGGACGAATGGACGCGTCGTTCGACGCAGGTTCAGCCGGTGGTCAACTCGTATTCGGTCAGTCCGGCCCGTGCGGCCAGAACCCCGGCCTGGAACCTGCTTTCGGCGCCGAGGGTCTGGGTGATCTCGGAGATGTGCTTGCGCACGGTGCGCACGGACATCGCCAGCCGGCGGGCGATGACCTCGTCCTTCGCGCCTTCGGCGAGGAGTCGTACGATGCGTTTCTTCACGAGGTCGCTGATGGTCGTGGTGACGGCGGCGCCGCCTTCGAAGGGAATGGCCACGTCCCAGAGATGGTCGAAAACACCGCACAGGTACTGGACCGCACTGGGTTCGTGGACGACGGCCGCGCCGCCCCGGTTTCCCGGGGTGGGCAGAAAGACCGTCTCCCGGTCGAAGATGATCATCCGGTCGGGAAGTTCCTCCAGCGTCCGCATTTCGGCGCGGTATCCCGCGACCTGTTCGACATAGCTCTGGTATTCCAGGTCGTAGCGTGCGGTGTGCTGGACGAGTGAGCGCATGGTGACACCGCGTTCCAGCATGGCGAGGTCGCGCGGCAGGACGTCGCTGAGCAGGGTGCCGGTGCGCCGCCGGGCCGGCTGGATGGCGGAGATCTCCGTGCACCGGGCGGTGGCGTTGCGCAGCAGCGAGAGCACCTCGCCGACCTCGGGCACGACGCTGACCGCGGCGTCGCGACCGCGCTCGCGGCGGGCGGCCTGGTAGAGCGAGGTGAGCGCGGCGAGGTCGACGCGGATCCCGTCGATCGCCTGCTGCCTGCGACGTTGGGCGAGTTCGACCGGTGCGAGCAGCTCGCCGGCCGCCGCGTCGGGGCTGACCGCCACCAGCGCCGAGGGGTCGCCCGGCTTGGGGCGCAGCAGATGGAGCACCTTCAGCTTCTCCGCGGCGGCCTCCACCTGCTCCCGGGTCAGCCCGAGTACGGCGACGACCTGGTCGATGTCCAGGCTGTCCTGGCGCAACGCGCACTCGTAGACGGCGGTGGCGTCGCCGTCCAGCCGGGGAAGCCCCACCCAGCCATCCATAATGTCCACATCCACCCCACTTTGTTCACGCTTCCTGTTGATGCGTGCAGGCTCATGATCCCTTGTCGGGCTGGCTCGGCCGAATCAAATCCAGGCAAGATCGTGGCCAGGGAAAGCGCCCGCAGCGGGCGGCCCCGAAAACCACTGCAACGCGATAGTCGGCTTCTTGCCGCGCTTCAATCAATGGGGGATGAAATGAAGTTCGCCAGCACCGCTCTCGTCGTCATCGCGACCCTGACTTCCGGCTGGTTCGGCACGCTCGGCCAGGTCGCCGCACACGCCGGTAACTCCGGCGCCGCGACGGCGGTTTCCGCGGCCGTCTCGCACGGCACCACCGAATGGGGCGTCGTGAAGCCCACCGCATAACGGCCGGCATAACGGCCGTTGTAACGGAATATTCAATTCCGCACGGAGGACACGCATGCCCACCACCGCCCCGCCGGCGCGTCGCGTGGAGTTGCAGGCGCCGGAGCTGGCGCCCCGGGAGCAGGAGGCGCTGGGCTACATAGCCCGCGGTTACACCGACTCCCAGACCGCGAAGCGCATGGGCATCAGCCCGTACACCGTCCACACGTACCTGCGGCGGATCAGGGCCAAATACGGCCTCGACAATCGCGCCCAGCTGGTACGGCTCGCCTTCGAACTGCGGCTGTGACGAGCACGGTCCGCGCCCACCCACGAACACCTAGGAAAAGGCTGTGAAGTACGGCATCTTCATCGGCTACACGTTCAGTCCCGCCTGGCTCGCCAAGAGCTGGGACGAGCGCGAGCAGTTCCAGCAGGAGCACCTCGCGCCCCTCTACGCCAAATACGCCGGCCGGCTGAGCATCCAGCAGTACGACGCCGAGGCGTTCTCGGCGGCGCCGACGGACTTCGCGTTCATCGAGACCGAGGACCTGACCGCCTACTACTTCTTCGTCGAGGAACTGCGCGACACCCCGCTCTTCGCCCAGGGGCTGGCCCGCATCGATGTCATCCACGTCGGTCTCGCCGACGGCTACCGGCACTTCGCCCAGGAGGTTCTCCATGCTGACGACGACCGCTGACGACGCCCGGGGCAGGCTGCGGGACATCTACGCCGACGCCCACGAGCAGACCCTGCACCCCAACCTGCTGGGCTGGCCGGGCCGTCCCGACGAGGCGGAGCTGGACTTCCTCTCCCGGGTCGTCTACGACCGCCCCGGCAAGGGGGTCGAGGCCAGCGCCTACCTGGTCAAGGAGCTGGCCCAGCTCGCCGAGATCGAGCGGCACGTGTCCGCCGTGTTCGGCATCATCACCGCCCAGCTCGGCGCCGACGACTCGCCGCTGAGCGCCGGCTACGACCTGCACCACGCCCTCAACCTGTTCGCGGCCGAGGAGTATCTGCATGCCGACTTCTTCTACCGCTACGTACGTGAACTGGCGGGCAAGGACGTGAAGCTGGCCGACTCCCTCTTCATGGAGCGGCTCGCGCTGTACCAGGGCGACGACTCGCCGTACGTGAAGCTCGCCGCGATGTGCATGTCGGCGTACATCGGCGAGTCGGTCATCACCGTGTTCGAGAAGCGCACCGCGCACCTCGACCCCGGACAGAAGCACTTCCTGACCCGGCTGCTGTGGGCGCACGGCATGGACGAGGCCCGGCACGTGCAGGTCGACCACGTCGTCCTGGAGCATGTGATCCCCTCCCTCACCGAGGCCGAGCGGGCTCGCGCCTACGAGCTGTTCCGGGGCACCGAGGAGCTCGACCGCGAACTGGCCGACCGCTTCCAGAACCTGGTGCGCGAGCTGTTCGGCCTGGACCACCAGCCCGGCAACCGGGCCTGGCAGATCCAGCTGCAGCTCACCGGCGCCTTCCGCGCGGCCCTGGCCGAGTCCTGGCCGCCGGTCCCGGTGGACGAGCACATCGACGCCGCAACGCGTGCGCTGCTGGTGGAGTTCTCGGGCAGCGACCACGTCCACGCCTGACGCCGCATCCCGCCCGCCCCCTCCGACGAAGGCCGACCCCCCGTGACCGCCACCGCCCCGCCCCGCTACCTGGACCTGACCGACGACGCCGAGCCCTTCCTGACCGGCCCGGGCCGTCCGAGCCCGAACGGCAGCGCGCCCAGGGAAGCGCGCGCCCCTGGTGCGGGGCGGGCGTCGTCCGGGGGCGCCTTCGGCGGGACGGGAGACGGTCGCGACGGCGGGCGCGGGGGCGTGGCCCGGGCATCCCGCCTCCGGCGCAACGGCGCGCCGGACGGCGTGGTCCGGGCGGTTCACGACCGGCGGGGCAGCGTGCACCAGGGCGCTGCCTCCCGCACTGCCGCCGACCTGTTCTCTCTCCTGCGCTCCGTGCTCCCCGACGGGCTCGACCACTACGTCCTCGGGAGTTCCGCGGCCGAGGTCTGTGACGTCGCCCTGCGGGCCGCGCGGCGCGCGCGGCCCGCCCGGCGGCAGGTGGCCGTGGCCGCGGGCGGGCACCACGGGGTGACCCTCGGCCGCGTCGACGGGCTGGTCGTCGTGCCGTACGGGGACGCGGAGGCGATGGGTGAGGCGCTGGCGGACCGGTCGGTCGCGGCGGTGTTCCTGGAGCCGGTGCTGGACGGCCCCCGGCTGACCGTGCCGCCGCGCGGCTATGTCGGCCGGGTCGCCGAGGCCTGCGCCCGCACGGGCACGCTGCTCGTCGCGGACGAGTTCCAGACCTGTCTGGGCCGCACGGGCAGGATGTTCGCCGTGGACCACGACGCCGTGGTCCCCGATGTCATGCTCCTGTCCAAAGCGGGGGCGGGCTTTCCCCGAGTCGGCGTCTGCGCGCTCGGCACGGCCCTCGCCGAGGCCGTCGAGGACCCCCCGCTCGCCCACGGCGGCCCCTCCGCGCTGTCGCTGGCCGCCGCCTGCGCCGCGGTCCGGGAAGCCGTCGACCTCGACCTGCCGGCCCACGCCGCCCGGCTCGGCCCCCGGCTGCTGGCCGGCCTGGAGGAGGCCTGCCGGCGTCACCCCGCTCATCTGCTGGGCGCCGTCGGCACCGGCCTGATGACCGGCCTGCGCACCCGCGACTCCTCCGCCGAGTTCCAGATCTCGATGATGCTCGCCGGCCACGGCCTGCGCACCGGCCACTCCCGGCGCCACCCCGGAGGCCGTACCGACCACCCCGTCCTGCCGTTCTGCCCTCCACCGACCGTCACCGAACAGCAGATCGACCACGTGCTGGCCGCCCTGGAAACCACCCTCACCTGGCTGGACGGCCGACCCCGCGCCCGTACCGGCGGAGTCGGCCACCTCCTGCGCGGCCTCGGCCCCTTCCGGACACCCACCGACTGGTGAACCCCTCGCCACGATTCCCAAGGACCGACATGTCACACACGACCGCCCCCCGGCCGGCCACCACGGCCCCGCCCGCCCCCGAGCCGCCCGCGGCCCCCGCCGGCCGCACCGCCCTGCTCGCGGGTGTCCTGCTCTCCCTGTTCCTCGCCGCGGCCGACTCCACCGTCGTCGGCTCGCTGCTGCCCACCATCGCCGGCCAGCTCGGCCGCCAGGATCTGTACTCCTGGCTGATCTCCGCGTTCCTGCTGGCCAGTGTGCTCGTCACACCGGTCGCCGGAGCGGCGGCCGACCGCTGGGGCGGACGCCGCGCGATGCTGGCCGCCCTCACCGTGTTCGCCGCCGCCTCCGCGGGCGTCGCCGCCGCCCACACCATGCCCCTGCTGATCGTCGCCCGCGCGGCCCAGGGCATCGGCGCCGGTGCCGTCGCCGCGCTGACGTACGTGCTGATCGGCCAGGCCTTCGACGCAGGTGAGCGCGGCCGTATGCAGGGCATGCTGTCCTCCGTGTGGGGCCTGGCCGCCGTCGCCGGACCCGCCCTGGGCACGGCCGCCCAGGCCACCGTCGGCTGGCGCTGGATCTTCCTGCTCAACCTGCCGCTGGCCGCCGTCGCCGCCGTCCTGGTCCGCAAGGTGCCCGCCGCCCCGGCGACCGCCCCCCGCGTGATCAGCCCCGGCGCGCTGCTGTCGTTCGCCGCCGGCCTCGGGGGTCTGCTCCTGCTGATCCAGGCACCCGCCCTGCACGTGCGCACCCCGTACGTCGTCGCACTCGCCCTGGTGACCTTCCTCGGCCTGGCCGCACACATCGTCCTGGTCCGGCGCCGCCCCGCCGCGGCCCTCGTCCCGTCCGCCTTCGCCACCCAGGGCGACCAGCGCATCTCCGGGCTGCTCGCGGTCGGTGCCGCCGCTGTGCTGTACGCCTCGGTGACCCTGCTGCCGCTGGCCCTCACCGCGGGCGGCGCGGCCGGCGCGACCGAGAGCGGACTGTTCGTCATCACCGGCGCGCTCGGCTGGGTGGCCGGCTCGGCCGTGTGCGGCGGCCTGCTGCAGCGCCTCGGCCCGCGCGCCACCGCCGCCATCGGCGGTCTGCTGCTGGCGGCCGGCCCGGCGCTGCTCGCCGCGGGTGCCGCCCACTCGCTGCCGCTGGCCGTCGCCGGCGAGTCCCTGGCCGGTCTCGGCACCGGGTTCGTCGCCACCACCAGCCTGGTCCACACCCAGAACACCGCCCCCGCCCAGTGGCTCGGCGCCTACACCGCCGCCGTCACCCTGTGCCGGAACATCGGTGCCGCCGTCGGCGTCAACCTGCTCGCCTCCATCCAGCTCAGCGCCGCCGGCCACGGCTCCCACGGCGCCTCGACGGGCTCGTACACCACCGCCTTCGCGGCCCTCGCCATGATCGGACTGCTCACCCTCGCCGGGGCCCTGCGTCTGCCCCGCCGCCACTGACACCGGTCGACCACTGTCCGGCCCGGCGGGCGGCCACCCTCCCGCCGGGCCGGCGACCACTGCCTCAAGGAGACGGACATGCCGACCGACAGCCCGCTGACCCAGGTGCTGTCCCTCTTCACCGGCGCCGCACCCGCCCACCCGACTCGCCCGGTCAACGCGGGTATCACGCGAGGCCGGACACGTTTTCCCGTAGTAAGCGCATACCGACCGGCCAGTTCGACGAAAAGCCCACGCGACCCCGAACCCCGCGGGTAGCGTGCGTGGCTCCGCTCCCCCCACCTCCCTGCGGTCCGCCGCCACGGACCCGAGCCACGCAAGGAGCCCCGGGATGTCCCACGACCCGCCGCCGCACCAGCCGACGTACCTCACCTACCCCTGGCAGCCCCCACCCGCCGAACCAGCCCGCCCGCCCCGCACTCCGCCCCGCGAACCCCTCGGCCACCACAGCGACCTGCGGGTGCTGCGCAGCGCCTACCGCTGGCAGCGGCGCACCGCCACGCTCACCGCCCTGGGCTACTTCACACTGTTCCTGGCCCTGTCCGCGGGCGCACCCGGCTTCATGACGCGCACGGTCGCCGACGGCATCCCCGCCGGACTGCTGCTCGCCCTGATCCAGCTCCCCGTCACCTGGCTGGCGATCGCCCTGTACGAGCACACCGCCCGCCGGCACGTCGATCCGCTCGCCGACCGCATCCGCAGGGAGACCGAACTGGACGCACGCCGAGGAGCGACCCGATGACCGCCGCCACAGGCACCCCGGCCGTCGGAGGCTTCACCGGTTTCAGCGGCTCGGGCCAGGCCATGTCCCTGGTCGCCTTCTCCACCGTCGCCACGGTGACCCTGCTGCTGTGCGTGATGACCGGCCCCGACCGGGACGACCTCGACGAGTTCTACACCGGCTACGGCTCCCTGTCCCCGCTGCGCAACGGCCTCGCCATCGCCGGCGACTACATCTCCGCGGCCACCGTCCTCGGCACCGGCGGAGTGATCGCCCTGTGCGGCTACGACGGCGTCGTCCTCGCCCTCAGTACGGCGCTGTCGCTGATGCTGCTGATGTTCCTGCTGGCCGAACCGCTGCGCAACGCCGGCCGGTTCACCATGGGCGACGCGCTGGCCCGCCGGCTGCCGGGCCGCGCGGTACGCATCACGGCCTGCGCGGTGACCATCGCCGCCCTGCTGCCGCTGATGCTGGTCCAGCTCGCCGGAACCGGGCAGCTGATCGCGTTCATCCTGGGCTTCTCCAACGAGTCGCTGAAGACCGGATGCGTCGTGGGACTCGGCGCCCTGATGATCGCCTACGCGGCCATCGGCGGCATGAAGGGCACCGCGCTCATCCAGATCCTGAAGATCGTGATGCTGGTCGGTTCCGGCGCCGTGGTCGCCGTACTGATCCTGCACCGCTTCGGCTGGGACCCGGGCGCGCTGTTCACCGCGGCCGCACGGCAGAGCGGCGCCGGACCGGCCTTCCTGCACTCGGGGCTGCAGTTCGGCACCTCCGGCAGGTCCCGCCTCGACATGATCGCCTCGGAGCTGACCGTGGTGCTGGGCGGCGCTGTCCTGCCGCACATCACCATGCGCATGTACACCGCCTCCAGCGCCCGCCAGGTACGCCGCTCGATGTCCTGGGCGGTGTCGATCGTCGCCCTGTTCGTCCTGGTCATCACGGTGGTGGGATTCGGCGCCACCGCACTGGTCGGCCGTGCCGTGATCGCGGGGGCCGACCCGCAGGGCAACACGGCCTACCTGCTGGGCTCCCGGGCGGCGTTCGGCGCGAACGTGTCGACGGCGGAGACCTTCCTGTTCACCATGGTGACGACGGCGATCTTCCTGACCCTGCTCGCATCGGTGGCCGGGATGATCCTCGCCTGCGCCAACTCCCTCGCCCACGACGTGTTCGCGGCCCGCGTGCAGGAGATGCCGCCCCGGCGCGAGATGGCGCTGGCCCGCTTCTCCGCGCTCGCCATAGGCGCGCCGACCATCCTGCTGGCCACCCTGGTGCAGCACCACAGCCTGCAGCCCCTCGTGACACTCTCCTTCTGCCTGGGCGCCTCGGCCATCGCACCCGCCCTGGTCTACGGGCTCTTCTGGCGCCGCTACACCCGCAGCGGGCTGCTGAGCACACTGATCGGGGGCTCGCTGACCGTGCTGCTGCTGATGCCGGGCACCGATCTGGTCTCCGGCTCACCCGTCTCGGCCTTCCCGCACGCCGACTTCAACTGGTTCCCCTTCACCACCACCGGCATCGTCTCCATCCCGGCCGGCTTCTTCTTCGGCTGGCTGGGCACGGTGCTCTCCGGCCGCGCCGAGGCGGAACAGCAACGCCACCAGTACGAGGCGGTGGAGGGCCGGATCCTGGCGGGGGCGGTGCGGGAGGAAGGGTGACGGGCGGGGTCGCCACGGCGGCGGCCGCGACGCCGGCCAGGGCGGGGCCGGGGCGGGGGCCGGGGTGGTCATTCCAGCGCCGTTCTTCCCGTCAGGGAGATCAGGTTGCTGCGGGCCTCGTCCATGTGGGCGTGCACGTCGTCCCAGGCATCACCGTGCTCACGCAGCACCCGTTCCGTCTCCCGGGCGATGCGTTCCTCGTGCAGGCGCGCGTCGGCGATGATGTCGGCGGCACGCGCGCACGCCTCCTGCTGGCTGCGGTGCGCGAACTCCTCGGCCTCGCCGAGGACCCGCTCGGCGTCGGCCAGCGCGGCCTCGGCCCGGCTCACCCGCTCGGCATACCGGGCATCCAGGGCGGCGATCCGCTCGGCCTCCTCGCGCTCGGCCTCGGCCCACCGCTCGGCCTGCTCCCGGGACAGCTGGGCGGTCAAGCCGGTCGTGCGCTGCCGCACCTCGCGCAACGCGGCGAGCATCTCCGCGCGCCCCTTCCTCACCTCGCGCCGCGTCCTGACGCGGATGCCATCGGCCTCGGCGCGCGCGGCGAGGAGCCGCCGGCGGGCGTGTTCGTCCGCTTGCGCGCGGAGCGCGTCCGCCGCTTCCTGCGCCTTCCGGCGTGCGCCCTCGGCGCGCGCTTCGGCCTGCACGACCTGCCGGTGCGCTTCCCGCCGCGTGCGCTCACGGAGATCTGCCGCTTCCTCCTGCACGAGCTGGAACAAGCGCCGTGCACGCCCCCCGAGCGACTCGTACGTCTGCGGCGGGAGCTGGGCGACGACCTCGCCCATCCGCGCAGCCTCCGCCTCCATGTCCTTGGCGAGCACGGTCAGCCGCGCGGCACGTTCCCACGCGGCATCGCGGTCGTACGACAACGTCTCCAGGTAGGCGTCGACCTGGTCGGTGCGGTAGCCGCGCCCCCGGACGGTCACAAAGCCGTGCGGCGACTTCGATGCACTGCTCACCCTGGGAACCCCTCTCCACCGGACATACACGACAGAATGATTTCGCGCATATCTTGATGGATCGGACGTAAGCGTTCATAACGCGACACTCCGCGGTCACGTCACGCTCGTCCCCGCGCATGTCACGCCCGGGGTGCAGGGAATCCGCCTCCCTGCACCGCGCGAGAGCACGACAGCGCCCACCCGTTCGGCCGACACACGACCGGGAACGCAAGCGTGCCCTTCACGCACGCGTGAAGGGCACGATCGCCTGAGCGGGCGTCCCTACAGCAGCCCGTCCCACATCTGTTCCAGCAGCACCGACCACCAGCTCTCCGGCGAACCGAGCGCCGCCGGGTCCAATGCGGCCAGCTGCGCCTGGAAGTCGACGGTCCAGCGGCCCGCCTGCTCCTGGTTCAGCCCGTACCTCAGCCGCCACATCCTGCCCAGCAGGGCCAGGCAGCGTGCGAACTCCGGCAGCCCGGTGTTCACGAACTGCGGCGGCACCGGAGCCCCGCCCGGCCCCGCCTCGACCGGCACGGCCACGATGTTCGCCGTCCCGTACTGCACACAGATCGCCTTGCCGAAATCGGTGCCCATGACGAGGTACGAGCCCGCGTCCGCCGCCGGCTGCACCCCGCGCTCGGCCGCCAGCTCCGCCAGCGTGGGCACCGGGCGGCCCGGCTGGGCCTGCGCCCAGAAGAACGGGCCCATGTCCATCGGCAGACCGGCCACCACCAGCGTGTGCGCCACGACCGGCGGCACCCCCTGCCGGGACACCGCCTGCTGCTCGAACCGGAAGACCCCCGGCCCGAACACCGCCGCCAGCTCCTGCCCGACACCCTCCGGCGGGATCGGCGGCGCGGCCTGCACCGGCGCCAGCGGAGCCCGCACCGGCGCCGGCCGCGCCGGACCGTCCGCCACCTGATGCAGCTCACCCTGGTGCGCCAGCAACTGCCGCATGCCCTGCTGCCTGCTCGCGTGATCCGTGCCGTACGGCGCGATGCTCGCGATCCGTGCCTGCGGCCACTGCTCCCGGATCATCCGCGCACAGTAGGCGCCCGGCAGCTCGCACGACTCCAGCTCCGTGTGCAGCTCCAGCACCTGGTCCGGCGGCACGTTCATCGCCCGCAGCTCGTGGAAGATCTGCCACTCCGGGTGCGGGGTGCCCGGCGCCGAACGCCGGATCAGCTGCTGCTCCGAACCGTCCTGCGCGCGGTAGCGCAGCACCGCCTGATAGCCGGGTCCGACCGTCGGCTGGCCGGTGGGCGGCTGCGGATAACCGTACGCCGGTGGCTGCCCCGGAACCGGCGCACCCGGCGGCGGCATCGCACCCGGCGGCATCGGCTGCGGCACACCCGGAGCGCCCGGAGGCATGCCAGGAGCGGCCGGCGCGCCGGGGGCGGGCGGCGGCGGAGGCGCGCCCGGACCTGCCACGGGCGGCGCCGCCAGCACCGTCTCCGCGTGGTGCACGGCCCCGCGCCCGCCCCCCGGAGCGCCAGGGTCGATCGCGATGGGGATCGGGCTCTCCGCGCTGTCGCCGTACTCTGCGAGGAGGT